>NZ_JCAMOP010000013.1:0-223207 GCF_059512345.1 Bradyrhizobium sp. Unk1 | reverse complement strand
ACGTGCAAGCTGGACCACGCCGGACTGCCTGTGATGTGGCTCCGTCATGCCGATGGAAAATTGCGCCGCGACGGCATCCCCGCTGCCCTGCTGCAGCGACGTTACGCCGTCGATGAGCGCGGAAGAGTGCACGGCGCACCGGGACTCGCGGCTGTGGTGGCGCATCGCGTCCAGGCGTGGCGCAGAGGGCCTTGTCGCAAGAGAGAAAGGAAGCGAGAATGGGTGAGATCAAGCGCAAGCAACGACCGATTAAGAGGGCGAGATAAAAGGGGCTCGCCGGTCGAACCGCAAGCCATTGGCATGGCTTGGGTTCTGGCGTGCCGGTCGGTCGGGGCGCGTGCCGCGCCGTGCATTTTAACGAATACAATCAAAGGCGAATTCGGCACCGTGGGTGCTTTTGATGCCGGGGAGGTCCTTCCGTGAGCGTGCGCGACAGCGATCTGCGCGTTCGGCCTGGGCGTATCCGCAGCACCCGTGCGCCAAAGCAAAAGAGCTTCATCAACCAAGTGCTGCGGGCGGCGAAGAAAGCCGGACATACCTCGGGTCAGGCCGTGGCCGGCAGGCGTTCTGCGGCCTATGGGCGCTCCACGTTTGGCCGCGGGCGCCTCGCCTTTAGCCGCGCCAGACTGTTCAGCCCGACGCGGCGCGTTGTGGCGAAGGCGCGCGTGGTTCGTCACAAAGGGCGAGCCTTCCGTTCAGCACCGCTGACCGCCCACCTCGCATATCTGAAGCGCGACGGCGTGACCCGGAGTGGTGAGCGGGCCGAGATGTTCGATGCCGGCAGCGACCGTGCTGACGGAACGGCTTTCGCAGAACGGTGCAAGGACGACCGTCATCATTTCCGGTTCATCGTCTCGCCCGAGGACGCCGGCGACATGACCGATCTCAAGGCCTTCACCCGCGACCTCGCCAAGCAGATGGAGGCTGATCTAGGTACCCGGCTCGATTGGGTGGCCGTCGATCACTGGAACACGGATAACCCCCACGTCCATCTTCTCGTTCGGGGAGTCGACGAGGAAGGCGCGGATCTCGTGATCTCCCGCGACTATATCAGCCGGGGTCTGCGCTCACGCGCCGAGGAACTGGTCGCCATCGAGCTGGGTCCAAAGCCGGAGCACGAGATCCGCAATTCGCTGGAGAGGGAAGCCACGGCGGAACGATGGACGCGGCTCGATCGGGAGATTCGGCTGGCGGCTGACGAGACCGGCACTATCGATCTTCGCCCGGAGAATCCCGGCCAGTCCGATCCCGAAATCCGGCGCCTGATGGTCGGCCGCCTTCAACACCTGGAGAAGATGGGCCTTGCTGCATCCGCCCGACCGGGGGAATGGATGGTGGGGCTCGAGGCCGAGCATAGCTTGCGCGATCTCGGCATGCGCGGCGACATCATCAAGACCATGCATCGCGCCTTCACCGACCGTGGGGAAGCGCGCGGCGTGGCCGACTTCGTCATCGAAGGTGGACAGCCGAGCTCCGAGATTATCGGCCGGCTGGTCGACCGGGGACTGCATGACGAACTGACTGGCGAGGCCTACGCCCTGATCGACGGAACAGACGGGCGCGCGCACCATGTCCGTTTCCGAGGGCTCGAGGCTTTCGACCACGCCCCGCCGATCGGCGGCATCGTCGAAGTCCGACGCTTCGGTCAAGCTGGCGATCCGCAGCCGACCATGGTGCTCGCAACCCGTTCTGATCTCGATCTTGGTGGCCAGATCACCGCACGAGGGGCCACCTGGCTCGACCACCGGTTGGTCGAACGCGACCCCATGCCGCTCGCCATGGCCGGATTCGGCCGCGAGACCCGCGCAGCCATGGAAGCCCGGACCGAACGTCTGATCCAGGAGGGCCTGGCGCGGCGGCAGGGCCAACGCATCATCTTGCAACGCGATCTCCTGAACACGTTGCGCCGACGCGAACTGGACGAGGTGGCCGCAAAGGTTTCGGCCGACACCCGGTTGCCTCATGTGAACGCCGCCTCTGGGGAGCACGTAGCGGGCACGTATCGCCAGCGGCTGACGCTCGCCTCCGGGCGCTTTGCGATGATCGACAACGGTCTTGGGTTCCAACTCGTGCCCTGGTCGCGCGAACTCGAAAAGAGGCTCGGCCAACACGTCACCGGCGTTGTGAAGGATGGCGGTGGCATCGAATGGGGTTTTGGTCGCAAGCGTGACCTGGGTCTCTAGCTAGCTCGCCAATTCAGTCGTGGAAGGACGTTCGGGATGTCCGGAACCAAAATCCTCTGGGGACAGGTGATCGTTGTCGGCCTGATTGTTCTTCTGGCCATCTGGGGAGCAACCGAGTGGACGGCCTGGCGGCTAGCCTACCAGCCGGAGCTTGGACGACCCTGGTTCGAGCTGTCGGGCTTCAAGATCTATTACCCGCCAGTCTTCTTCTGGTGGTGGTTCGTCTACGACGCCTATGCGCCACAGGTCTTTGTCGAGGGGGCCTTCATCGCAGCGTCGGGGACCTTCGTTTCGATCGCCGCGGCGATTGGCATGTCGGTGTGGCGGGCGCGCGAGGCCAAGAACGTCGAGACCTATGGTTCGGCGCGGTGGGCCGGCTTAGACGAAGTTCGGACAGCCGGACTTCTCGGTCCGGATGGTGTGGTGCTCGGCAAGCTTGACCGCGACTACCTCCGTCATGACCGACCGGAGCACGTCTTGTGTTTTGCACCCACCCGGTCGGGAAAGGGCGTCGGTCTTGTCGTCCCCTCGCTGCCAGCTTGGCCCGGCTCGGCCATCGTTCACGACATCAAGGGCGAGAATTGGCAACTGACCGCTGGCTTCCGCTCGCGGCATGGCCGCGTCCTGCTGTTCGACCCCACCAACTCGAAGTCCTCAGCCTACAATCCGCTTCTCGAGGTCCGGCGCGGGGAGTGGGAGGTTCGCGACGTTCAGAACGTCGCCGACGTCCTGGTTGACCCCGAGGGCTCGCTCGATAAGCGGAACCATTGGGAGAAGACTAGTCATTCCCTCCTGGTCGGCGCCATCCTCCATGTCCTCTATGCCGAGGCAGACAAGACCTTGGCCGGCGTCGCCGCCTTCCTCTCCAATCCAAAGCAGCCGATCGAAACCACGCTGAAGGCTATGATGACCACGCCACACCTTGGCGAGCAGGGCGCCCATCCTGTGGTCGCGTCGACAGCGCGCGAACTCCTCAACAAGTCCGATAACGAACGTTCTGGCGTCTTGTCCACCGCGATGTCGTTCCTCGGGCTTTACCGCGATCCCGTGGTGGCCCAGGTGACCCGTCGCTGCGATTGGCGGATCGCCGATCTGATCGCGGATAGCTCCCCTACGACGCTCTATCTCGTCGTGCCGCCCTCCGATATCTCACGAACCAAGCCGTTGATCCGCCTGGTCCTGAACCAGATCGGCCGGCGCCTGACCGAGGACTTGCATGCCCGCGATCGCCGGCATCGAATCCTGATGATGCTTGACGAGTTCCCAGCACTTGGCCGGTTGGATTTCTTCGAGTCCGCGCTCGCCTTCATGGCGGGGTACGGCATCAAGAGCTTTTTGATCGCGCAGTCGCTCAATCAGATTGAGAAGGCCTATGGGCCCAACAACGCCATCCTCGACAACTGCCATGTCCGAGTCAGCTTCGCGACCAATGACGAGCGGACCGCCAAGCGGGTATCCGATGCGCTGGGTACGGCGACGGAGATGCGGGCGATGAAGAACTATGCCGGTCACAGGTTGAACCCCTGGCTGGGACACCTGATGGTCTCGCGCCAGGAGACGGCAAGGCCGCTGCTGACCCCGGGCGAAGTCATGGAGCTTGCGGCGATGGACGAGATCGTCATGGTGGCGGGCACACCGCCGATTCGGGCGAAGAAGGTCCGCTACTACGAGGATCGGCGATTCACCGAGCGGGTGCTGCCGCCGCCCGATCCGGCGCTGTCCGGTCGATCGTCGCGAACGGACGGCTGGTCGACGCCTGAAACACTCAAGCCGGCGATCGACCCAACCGACAAGACTGCGCAAGCAGAGGAAGACACGGCGAACAGTGGTCTTCGTCGCGAGCCCGAACTTCCCGACCACGTCGCGATCGTCAAGGAAACGTCCGAGCCGACGCCGGCAGAGGAATTTGCCGCCGTTCTTGACGATGACGAGGATGCGGTCCGCCAGTCCCGGCTCATACGCCAACAGATGCGCGGTGTCGCTCGTCAAGTCGCCCTGGACCCGAATGACGGTATGGAGCTCTGAGCCAATATGCGCGACCGGATGAACGTCTACTTCCCACCAGAGCTCCTGAAACAGATCTCGGAGCTCGCCGATCGCAAAAAACTTTCCCGCTCTGCGATCGTGGAAGCGGCCGTCGCTTCATTTCTGTCACCGGACGACGCGGACAGGCGGGAGGCAGCGTTTACCCGTCGCCTGGATCGATTGTCGCGCCAGATGCAGAGGCTGGAGCGTGACGTTGGCTTGACGGTTGAAACCTTGGCCCTCTTCATCCGCTTCTGGCTGACGATCACACCACCGTTGCCCAACGACGCGCAAGCTGCCGCGCAGATAAAGGGCAGGGAACGATTTGAAGGATTTGTCGAAGCACTGGGCCGCCGGTTGCAGAAGGGGCAGAGCTTTTTGCGAGAAATTCCGGAAGATGTCGTCCGTCAGGAGCCGGTCGGCGAAGGTGACTGAGCTCCTGGCCACGCTATCGCGCCTGACCTTCCTTTCCTACGCCAACCTACGACCGCAGTAATTTAGCCGAACTGACGAAAAGCTGGACGCGCTATCGGCTCGAACGAGCGGAGCGAGTAAAAAGGGCCAGCATGCAATCTTCAACAGCATGGCGTCGAATTGTGCGCGTTTTTCTCCCTTTTGCTGCGGGGTATTATCTTTCATATCTTTTTCGAACGATCAACGCTTTGATCGCCAGTCATCTCAGCTCGGATACCGGGCTAGGGGCTGCCGACCTCGGGTTGCTTACGTCAGTCTATTTCCTCGTTTTCGCGGCAGCTCAAATCCCCATCGGCATATTGTTGGATCGCTTTGGTCCGCGTCGCGTCCAGACCGTTCTGCTCTTGGTCGCAGCCGGGGGCGCCGGACTATTCGCGGTGTCAACCGGCTTCCTGTCCCTATTGATCGCGCGTGCAATGATCGGGCTCGGAGTCGCTGCGGCGCTGATGGCTGGACTGAAGTCGATCGTTCTCTGGTTTCCTAGGGAACGAGTAGCCTTGCTGAACGGCTACATGATCATGCTAGGGTCACTGGGGGCAGTGACCGCCACGGCTCCCGTCGAACACTTACTCACCTGGATGGACTGGCGACAACTCTTCGAAATCCTGGCGGCCGCGACCGGTGCGACAGCCATGCTCATCTATATCGTGGTTCCTGAGCGAGTCATCGTTCCGTCGACATCATCAATTCCCACCACCCTTGGCTCCGTTTTTGGCGATAGGCGTTTCTGGCGTATTGCGCCGTTGTCGGCGACCTGCGTTGGATCGTCCTGGTCTTTGCAAGGATTGTGGGCATCGCCGTGGCTGATGGACGTGGAGGGGTTTAACCGGGCTAGTCTCGTCAGACAGTTATTCATGATGTCGCTCGTACTCAGCGGCGGTGCCTGGTTGTTCGGAACGACGCTTCATTGCATCAGACGAAGAGGAGGCGGGGCGGAGACAATACTGGCGACGGTGGCACTTCTGTTCATCGTGGCGCAGATCGCCTTGATCCTGCGCGTGCCTTTGCCGTCCATTTTGCCGTGGTCAGTTGTGGCGATTGTCGGAACGGCAACCGTGGTCAGCTTCGCTGTGATCGCTGACTATTATCCGCCACAGCTTGCCGGTCGTGCCAACGGCGCCTTAAACGTTCTGCATTTCGGTTCTGCATTTCTGGTCCAATACGCGACGGGTGTGGTCCTGGAGCAGTGGCCCGCAGGGGATGGTCATAGATCTATTGTGGCCTATCAAGTCGCGTTCGGTCTCAACGTCGCAGTTCAGATCGCGGCGTTGGTCTGGTTCGCGCTACCCTGGCTCCAATCCGCCACTTTGCGGATAGCTTCTTCTCCTTCCATCATGCCGATCGCAGCTTTCGATGCCGTCGAAGCAGGCATCTTCTGCGAGCAAACCGATGACGATGCGGAATGGTGAACCGCGCCTGCAACGAACAGATATGGCCGAGAAGGCATCAAATAGCAGTTCGTAGCCTTTCCTTTTCTACGCTGATCTACGATCGCCGAAAGCACTCGTTGCCTTTGATCGTTTGGTGTCTTTTCTAATCATCCCATCTGAGGGCGCTCTTTGGACGTTCTCATTCGGTGGGGACCGCGGTGACAATCTATTCTATTCAATCGGAAGCGAGTTCGCGCGGTGCGCGAATGCTGCGCAGCGCGCTTGGCTCGGCGATTGCCGGCTACCTCGAAGATGAAGCGATCATCGAGGTGATGCTCAACCCAGATGGTCGGCTGTGGATCGACCGGTTGTCGAATGGTCTGATCGACACAGGCGAAACTCTGTCGGCTGCGGATGGCGAGCGCATTGTTCGCCTGGTTGCGCATCACGTCGGTGCCGAGGTGCATGCCGGCTCGCCGCGGGTTTCGGCAGAACTGCCTGGAACTGGTGAGCGTTTCGAGGGCCTGTTGCCTCCGGTCGTTGCCGCCCCGGCCTTTGCCATCCGCAAGCCAGCGGTCGCAGTGTTTACGCTCGACGACTACGTCGCCAAGGAGATCATGACCTCGGAGCAGGCCAAGATCCTGACGAGCGCGGTCGCGGTACGGAAGAACATCCTGGTCGCCGGTGGGACATCGACTGGCAAGACCACATTGACTAATGCGCTCCTGGCCGAGGTGGCAAAGACCTCTGATCGCGTAGTGCTGATCGAAGATACGCGCGAACTTCAGTGCAAAGCGCCCAATCTTGTGGCGCTCCGGACCAAAGACGGCGTTGCCACGCTATCGGACCTCGTTCGGTCCTCCCTGCGCCTACGACCTGATCGCATCCCGATTGGCGAAGTCCGAGGTGCCGAGGCGCTTGATCTTCTCAAGGCTTGGGGCACAGGTCATCCCGGCGGCATCGGCACTATTCATGCGGGTAGCGCGCTCGGTGCGCTGCGGCGGCTCGAGCAACTCATCCAGGAAGCCGTCATCACCGTTCCGCGTGCCCTAATCGCTGAGACCATCAACATCGTCGCTGTCCTTGCGGGCCGCGGCGCTGACCGCCGCCTCGCTGAGCTCGCCGTCGTCGCGGGGCTTGGTGCCGCCGGCGACTACAGCCTTTCATCAGCAGGAGACTGACATGCGTCAGCAATTTCGCTTTCTTCGAGGTGCGGCATCACTGGCTGCCTTCGGCACCATTCTTTTGGCGGCGCCGGCATGGGCGGCTGGCTCGAATATGCCGTGGGAGCAGCCACTCAATCAGATCCTGCAATCGGTCGAGGGGCCGGTCGCCAAGATCATCGCGGTCATCATTATCGTCGTGACCGGGCTCACGCTCGCGTTCGGGGACTCGTCGGGTGGTTTCCGAAGGCTGATCCAGATCGTGTTCGGTCTGTCGATCGCGTTCGCCGCCTCGAGCTTCTTCCTGTCGTTCTTCTCCTTCGGCGGCGGTGTGGTGATCTGATGGATGAGCCGGTCGCAGGTTTTGCCGTGCCCGTTCACCGCGCGCTCACCGAGCCGATCCTGATGGGCGGCGCGCCGCGGTCGGTCGCAATTGTCAACGGCACGCTTGCGGCTGCCCTGGGGCTGGGACTTCGGCTCTGGATCGCGGGTCTTGTCCTCTGGTTCATCGGCCACATGGCCGCCGTCTGGGCCGCCAAGCGCGATCCCGCCTTTGTCGATGTGGTGCGGCGACATCTGCGCATTCCCGGCCATCTCAACACCTGAGCTCGATAACATGATGAACCTTGCCGAATACCGCCATTCCGACGCGCGTCTCGCCGACTTCCTGCCCTGGGCAGCCCTTGTCGACGAAGGAATTATCCTGAACAAGGATGGCTCGTTTCAACGGACAGCAAAGTTCCGGGGGCCTGACCTCGACAGCGCGGTACCGGCCGAACTTGTCGGCGTCGCCGGTCGCCTGAATAACGCCCTGCGTCGCCTGGGATCAGGCTGGGCCGTGTTCGTCGAGGCACAGCGTCATTTTGCGGGGACCTATCCACCTAACTCCTTTCCGGATGTCGCGTCTGCGCTGGTTGACGCGGAACGCAGGGCTCAATTCGAGGAGGCGGGTGCTCATTATGAGTCCAGCTACTTCCTGACGTTCCTCTATCTGCCTCCAGAGGAAGGAGCCGCCAGGGCAGAGCAACTGCTTTACGAGGGGCGCGACCGCACGGTTGGAGCAGATGCCCGAGAGGTGCTGCGCGGGTTCATCGATCAAACCAATCGCGTGCTGCAACTCGCCGAAGGGTTCATGCCGGAATGCGGCTGGCTCGATGATCAGGACACGCTGACCTACTTACACTCGACGATCTCGACCAAGCGTCATCGGGTTCGCGTGCCCGAAATTCCCATGTACATAGATGCGCTGTTGTCCGACCAGCCGTTGGCTGGCGGGCTAGAGCCGGTGCTGGGTTCAGCTAATCTTCGGGTCTTGACGATTGTCGGTTTCCCGGGCGCGACGACCCCGGGGATCTTGGACGACCTGAATCGCCTCGCATTCTCGTATCGTTGGTCGACGCGCGCAATCATGCTCGACAAGACCGACGCCACCAAGCTGCTGACCAAGATTCGACGGCAGTGGTTTGCCAAGCGAAAGTCCATCGGCGCCATCCTCAAGGAGGTGATGACGAACGAGGCGTCGACGCTGCTCGATACCGATGCCCACAACAAGGCGATAGATGCCGATGCAGCTTTGCAGGAACTTGGCTCGGATCAGATTGGGCAGGCCTTTGTCACGGCGACCGTTACCGTCTGGGACCGCGATCCTAATGCTGCCGATGAAAAGCTCCGCCCTGTCGAGAAGGTCATTCAGGGCCGCGATTTCACCTGCATGATCGAGACGGTCGGTGTGGTCGTTCGGAACGGCAGCGTTCTCTTTCATGATCAACCTTGTGCTGGCGATGGGCGGCTGATCATTGGCGGGACACCGCCGGCGTTCAATCGAATAAAACGACCGCTTGTGTGAGGAAAACTCACTCTCGAAGGCGCCGCTTCGGATTGCGGCGGCGGTGCTTGTGGCCGGATCCTGAGTGAGTTAAATTCACACATGCCCCGTCGCCTCCCGCCGCTGTCCGCATTGCGTGCTTTCGAGGTGGCGGCGCGCGCCGGCAGCTTCACGGCCGCGGCTGCCGAACTGGGCGTGACCCATGGCGCCGTTAGCAAGCAGATCCAGTTACTGGAGGCGTGGCTCGGCCGTCAGCTGTTCCGGCGCGCCGGGCAACGGATGGAGCCGACGCCGCATGGCCGGGCGTTTGCGCGCGAAATCGGCGGTGCGCTGGACCAGATCGCGGATGCCGCGAGGCGCTACGGATCTTCGCTATCGAGCAGCGTGCTGCAGGTCCGCGCACCGGCGACGTTTGCCATGCGCTGGCTCATCCCGAGGCTACCGAAGTTTTATGCCAGACGGCCGCGGGCGGAAGTCTGCGTGTCGACATCGATGACGACCGACCGCGGCATCACCGGGCACTTCGATCTTGTGATCGGCCGGGGCCCGGAGCCCGGGGATCAATACGACTCCGTCGAATTCATGGACGAGCGGAATACCCTGCTTGCGAGCCCGTTGTTGCTCAAGCGAAGACCGCTGCGAAAACTGTCGGAGATTCCCCAGCACACAATTCTGTTGACCGATAGCCGGCCAGGGGATTGGGAAGATTGGCTGCAGGTCGCCGGCTATGCGGGCGAATTTCCGCCACGGCGGCAGGCGTTCGATCATTTCTTCGTCACCCTCCAGGCGGCGCTGGACGGTTTCGGGCTGGCGATAGGGCCAGTTTCGGTCTTAGCCAATGACCTCGCGCAGGGACATCTTGTCGCGCCGTTCGCAGGCATCGAAGTTGCACGGCAGAGTTACGTGGCGCTGACACCGCGCGACATCCACAAGCCGCCGTTGCTGGTCAGCTTTCTGAACTGGCTCCGCGAGGAGGGGAAGGCGGAATAGGGTCTTAGGAGTGTTGCTGCGAAATGCGCGTTCGGTTCCAGTACATAACGATCGCTCACATCGACTTGGAATGCCGTGGATCTCCACGGCCGAACTTGATCGACGATGAGCCGTATGGAAACCAGACCGTCGCTGCGTCGAGCCTGATGTGCGGCGACTTCAATTTCGACGTCGCTGATCCCCAGCATGCCTTGATCGATCGGTCCGGACGGCACGGGCTGAACTATCGCGATGCATGGACTGCCGGTCATCCCGGCCGCGCGCGCGCCGACTTGCGGTATCTACGACCGCGCGCAATGGGCCGATGGGCCCGATTGTCGCGACTTCATTTTCGTGACCGAAGATCTGATCAGTCAGGTTCGCAGCATCGACGTCAACGAAGCGACCGATGCGTCCGATCACCAAGATGTTGCGATCGAACTGGCGGAATAGAGAATGGCGAAGTCATCAAAACTTGTGGTCGCGAGGAGGGGCAGGGTACTCCTGGTCAGACGTCGACGCGACAAGCGTTGGATGTTTCCGGGCGGTCGCAGGCGAGCCGGTGAGAGTGAGAGAAAGTGTCTCCGTCGCGAGATTACCGAAGAGCTACCGAAGCTCAGGCTTGGTGACCTGAGGCTGTGGAAGGAAGTCAATGGCAAGAATCGCCTCACCGGCCGAAAGATGAGCGACGCGATATTCCTGACTAAGAAGGTTTCAGGTCCATTGAAGATTGGCGACAAGAGGGAGATCGACAGGGCGGCCTGGCGAAAACCGCGCGGGCTCAAGCTGACCCCAACCTCACGATACATTCGGGACAAGCTGTTTCCGAAATGAATCGCGCCGGTGAATTATAACGCATCTCCGTATGTAGATCGGCCGGAGCTTGTTGAGCCCGCGCCTCAGGTCAAGGGAAGGCCGCTCTTGGCGCAAACCGGACGTTCGGTCGGCCCCGCATGTCCCAGAAGGGCCATAAGCGGTCCTCAATGACCAAACTGGTGAGGTCGGCTAGGGACAAATGCCTTAAGTGGATACGCTGGAAAGCGACAGAGCACTTAAACAACACCGATTGGTAAGCTGAACCGCGCTCGAAATCGTCAAGCCGGAAGACGAAAGTCGGGAGTCCAACTCAGTTGCGCGCGTGCTTTTTCGGTTGCCACGTATCTGTCGGATTGCGCGATGTTATAGATACCCGGATCGCCGTGGTCGATGGCGAGCAGAGCAGCATAGGCCGCCGCATCCACATGAACCGGCGCAGAATTCGACGGCCGGTCCGAAACGGTTCCGGGACCATAAAGCTGGCCATAGCGAAGGACGACGCCCTCGAGCGGCGGCGATTTCAAAGTGAGATCCTCCAGCGCAATCACCCCTTGCAGGTTGATACCGCTCTCTCCCTCGGCCCCAGCATCGAGCGCATCCGTCTCCGCGTGCGGCTCGATCCCCGGCGCGTAGGCCCACGCGATGCTTTGTGCCACCAACCGACGGGCACCAGCCGCGATTGCTGCCGTGACGAGGTTGCGCGTTCCTTCGCTACGGATGCGGGCGGTACGAACGATTGCTGCTCCCATTTCAAGCGGGTTAAGATCCTTCGGGAGGTCGGTGAGCTGATGGATCACGATATCCGGGCGCGCCGATGCAACAACGCGTGATAGCGCTGACGCGTCGAAGACGTCGACCACGATCGGATCCGCCCCGAGCGACCGCAGCGTATCGACATTCGCTTTTGATCTGGTGCTACCATAGACATAGTGGCCAGCGCTGCGCAGGAGCGGCGTCAGGCGCCTACCGATGGCCCCTGACGCACCCGCGAGGAATATCCTGTAACCCATCATTCTTACTCCTGAGCCAGAACGCGCCTTAACAACGACTACACCGCTGTGCGCTTTCTTGCCGATGCATCCAGCGATAAGAAAGCAATCGTTCCATTCCTATGATCCGAAGTGCATATCCGCCTCGGGTCAGAAAAGGCGTGATCATCTCTCATTTGAGACGCGCAAAGCTGTTCGCATGTCAGAGGGGCGCCGAGCGTTACTTCGCCATATTGATGATCTTGGCTTGGGTGTACGCTTCGAGGCCTTCTCGTCCTAATTCTTCGCCGACGCCTGATTGCTTGGCACCACCAAAAGGAATATCGGGCGACACGTCGAGAAACTTGTTGATCCAGACAGTGCCGGTCTCGATTTTAGCTGCTACGTAGAACGCCCGATCGAGATCCTTGCCCCAAACCGTTCCGGCGAGCCCATACTCCGAGTTGTTGGCACGAGCGATCGCGTCATCAACGTCAGAGTAGCGCAGCACCGGGACGACCGGGCCGAACTGTTCTTCCGTGACCAGTCGCGTATCGTCGGCGATGTCCCGGACGATGGTTGGTTGAATGAAATAGCCCTTACGTCCGAGTGCTTCGCCGCCTGCAACGATCTTGCCGTTCCGTTTGGCGTCTTCGAGGAAGCCCTTCACCTTCTCAAACTGCGCCCTGTTCTGCAGCGGGCCCATCTGCGTCCCCTGCTTCAATCCGTCCTCGACCACCAATTCGCGTGCGAGGCGACCGAGTTCCTCGCAGATCCGATCATACTGTGAATCATGGACGTAGATGCGCTTGGCTCCGAGGCAGAGCTGGCCGGCGTTCATCATTGCCGCGACAAACAATTTGGGCGCTACTTCGACCGGGTCGACGTCATCAAGCACGATCGCGGCGTCGTTGCCACCCAGCTCAAGGGTTAACCGCTTTAGAGTGCTTGTTGCGCCGCTCATCACCTTCTTACCGGTCGTGGTCGAGCCAGTGAAGGCAACTTTCGCCACATCGGGGTGACTTGATAACGCCCCACCTAGATCATTGTTATCCACGATGATGTTGAGGGTACCCGCCGGCAGAACTTGCTCACAGATTTCACCGAACAGAAGCGTCGTGAGAGGCGTGGTCGGAGCCGGCTTCGCGACCACCGTGTTGCCGGCGAGCAACGCCGGCGCGAGTTTGAGGACCAGAAGGATAACCGGGAAGTTCCACGGCACGATAGCTGCGACCACGCCAAGCGGCATACGCTGACGCACGATCTTCTGTGTCGCATTGTCCTTTAACACTTCATACGGCAGATCGAGTTCCGCGTGATAGCGGATGATGTCTGTGGAGAAAGTGATCTCCCATACCGCTTCGGACAGTGGCTTGCCCTGCTCCAGTGTCAGCAATCGTGCGAACTCGTCTTTTCGCGCTTCGAGCGCGTCGGCCACTCTCCCAAGAAGAGCGCCGCGCTCTCGAACCGGCTTGGCTGCCCATGTGGGGAACGCCGCTTTCGCAGCGGCAACCGCTTCTTCGAGTTGTGCGATATCAGCCCGTGGAGCAACCGCAAGCAGTTCCTCGTTTGCCGGGTTGATGACGTCGAGCGTTGCTGCACCAGCCACCAACTTGCCGTCGATCAGCAGTTTGAATTCATTCATCGTTCACTCCCGGTCTAATCGCAAGATCGACCGCGGTCTGAACCGCGGTATGCGGAGAATTGCGCGCTTCAACGCATCGCACCTGCGCGCGACCATCCGGACGACGCGTTAGTCGGTCCGATCCCGCGGGGTGCTTATCGAGCGGCCACAACTCATGAGCCAGAATTGGTCACACACATGCTCCGCCTCAATCAGACCAAGGTGTCGCCGATACCTTGAGACGAGTCATCGCGACTGTTGGCGCTTCCTTGGTTTCACTAGGACCTCTTTAATGGCGCACGCCGCCGCCTCGTTGCGCCGGCGCTCATGCGCGAGGTGCCCGCGCAGAATGGCCGACGACACCATGGTGCAATTGAGCCAGGCGGCGGGTCCGCCTAGCTACACATAAACTTCGGTCACTTAGAGGGCACAGCCATGACCATCATCAAAGCAGCAGCCGTGCAGATCAGCCCAGTTCTCTACAGTCGTGAAGACACGACGGCGAAGATTGTCCAGAAGATCGTTGAACTCGGTCGAGAGGGCGTGCAATTCGCGACCTTTCCCGAAACCATTCTGCCCTACTATCCCTACTTCTCGTTCGTGCAGCCTCCGTTTGAAGCGATCGGTCAGAATCTCGTCCTGTTCGAGCAGTCTGTGACGGTGCCGTCACCCACGACGGCAGCGATCGGCGACGCTTGCCGGCAAGCCAATATCGTGGTGTCCATCGGCATCAACGAACGAGATGGTGGGACGCTCTACAACACTCAGCTTCTCTTCGATGCGGATGGCACCCTTATCCAGCGCCGGCGCAAAATACTGCCCACCCATCACGAACGTATGATCTGGGGCCAGGGTGACGGTTCGGGGCTCAGGGCCGTCGACAGCGCGGTGGGGCGCGTGGGGCAGCTGGCATGCTGGGAGCACTACAATCCATTGGCGCGATATGCGCTGATGGCTGACGGCGAGCAGATTCATGCAGCAATGTATCCAGGCTCATTCGGCGGCGACCTTTTCGCCGAGCAGACCGAAATCAACATCAGGCAGCACGCACTGGAGTCTGCTTGCTTCGTCGTCAATGCATGCGCCTGGCTCGACGCGGATCAGCAAGCCCGGATCATGCAAGACACCGGTTGTCCGATCGCTCCGATTTCCGGCGGATGCTTCACGGCAATCGTCACGCCACAGGGACAATTCCTGGGACAGCCGTTGCGCTCCGATGAGGGGGTGGTGATTGCCGACCTCGACTTTTCATTGATCGACAAGCGCAAGCGCCTGATGGATTCGCGTGGTCACTATAGTCGCCCGGAATTGCTCAGTCTTCTGATCAATCGCGCACCGGCTTCCCACGTCCACGAGGTTCACGCGCAGATGTCGTCAGTTGGGCTTGAGACCGCCGATGATTCGCTCACCGCCACGGGATAACGAGCGTCGCGACCGAAAACTAACCAACCAACGGAGAAAATGATGTTTCCCGTCGCGCGGCAAATGACTCAGCACGAACTCGCCGCGGCCCTCTATGCGCCTCTTCGCATCGTAGTCTACGAGTATGAGTCAGGCGCCGCGACTATCGAATACGACCGACCATCGGAGCTTTTTGGTCAATTCGGCAACGAACGCGTGACTGCAGTGGCACAAGACCTTGATGAGAAGATCCACGATGTTTTGATCCGCGCCGCAACATGAATCGATTGCATATCCGAAGGCGGTAGCAAGCCTGGGCCGAATACCGGCGCTGAGTGCAGACAAGGAAGAAAATCGATGGCTACGTACGAACCCACGATCACCGCGCTACTGTGCATCGACTTCTACAACGACTTCCTGAGCGTCGGCGGAAAGCTCTGGCCGTGGGTTAAGGAAGGCGCCGAGGAGGCCAACCTGCTGGAAAACCTTCGCACGATCGTTCGAGCCGCCCGTGAGGCAGGTATCGCGATCTATCACGTTCCACATCATCGCTGGGAACCCGGAGACTACGTGGATTGGAAGTATCCCTCGCCCTATCAGCTCGGCGCGGCGGAACGGCAAGCCTTTGCAAAGAATAGTTGGGGCGGGACGTTTCACAAAGACTTCCAGGTCGAGGTAGGCGACATAGTAGCTACCGAGCACTGGGCGTCGAGCGGCTTTCCCAACACGGATCTTGAACACCAGCTCAAGCGATACGGCAAAGAGAAGATCATCTGCACGGGCTTGTTGGCGAACACCTGCGTCGAAGCGACGGCCCGTATTGGGATGGAACTCGGCTTCCACGTTACGTTGGTACGAGATGGGACGGCAGCGCGCTCACATGAAGCCCTGCATGCTATGCTGGACATCGACGGCCCTACCTTTGCGCACGAGATCCTGACGACCGCCGAGCTGGTTTCTGCAATCCGGACTTCTGCGTCTGCTGGCGAAAAGTCTGCAGGGCAGGCGAGTTCAAAGCCGCTCTAGTCGGTCGTATGACCACGCGGAGTAAAGTATTTAGGACGCCCTGGCGCGTTGACGTTCATCCCGCGCTTCCCACGCCTGTCCCATTGAAGATCGGAGGGCAACGTGTCCATCGGAGTGGGACGGGTCCACCAGCGCGCGGACATGCCTCGGACTGTCTTATGGGTGAAGCCGCGCGCGGGATGGAGAGAAGTGTTCTCGTAGCGCTCGGTCTGCCCCGGCTCTCGCTTCGATAACTGCCTCCGGGCCAAGGGATGATCCCTCAACGGAGAAGAACGTGACATCAGTAAAGCCAATAACGCCCAGCACAGTTCTCATGTACGGGGTTAGAAAGTCCGGCTGACGCGCCAGCCCGCCGGAGTATCTGCCACCCGAGGACACCGCGACATAGATCGGGCGATTGCGCAGTAGCCCTTTGTAACCTTCCTTGGTCGCGTTGAACGTACGGCGTACTCGCACTATGTGATCTACCCAGGCCTTCAGCGCCGATGGAATGGTGAAGTTGTGCATGGGAGTTCCGATGACCACGTAATCCGAGTGCTCTAGCTCTTGAATGAGTTCGTCAGATCGAGCCATGGTTCCCTCTGGAAATCGCTCGGCTGACGATTGTCGAGTGCCTCCAAGTGCCGTCGCGTAACTTTCATCTATATGCGGGATCGCGCCGGCACCGATTACTCGATCCACCACTATTGCCGCTGGCTCCCGCTCAAGCAAATATTTGATAATCTTCCGAGACAATCTGTAACTCTCAGAGGTGTTTCCGCGAGGGCTGCAATTGACATGAAGGATTTTCATCATCGTCTCTCTCAGGTTCTAGAAGCGCTGAAAGACGCCGCGCCCTGAAAGACATAACCCTCTTCAAGCCTGGCTCTATTGCACCATGGTATCGTCGAGCACGCTGACCAGGTGGGGCAAGCCGCATACCGCCAGCCACGGAATTCAGATCTCAAACGGCCGTCGGCTCTAGCCATTTGGGGAGCTTCCACAGGTTCAGAGGCAACCGAAGAACGTTGAGGAAAGCCTCGTTCCGTTGAAAAGCAAAGATCCGTGTTAAGCGGACCGGTCCTGACCAAGACTGAGCTTGGCGGCCATCGCTGCTAGATCAACAAGCGAGCCAGCCTGCATCTTTCTCATGACCCGCCCTCGATGCGCCTTCACCGTAATTTCGCTGATACCAAGATCGAAGGCAACTTGCTTATTCAACCGGCCAGTCGTCACCAACGACATGACTTCTCGTTCGCGCCTACTGAGCATCCGGTATCGATCGGCGATGACCTGAATTTCAACTGCCCGATCAAGCAAGGCGCGGCTATGCTCAATAGCGTTGCGAATGGCCTCGAGCAGAGCATCGTCGGAGAATGGCTTGGTCAAGAATTCGACCGCACCCGCTTTCATTGCCCGCACGGACGTCGGCACGTCCCCGTATCCGGTAATAAAAATGATTGGCATGTCCGTGCGATCACCCGCCACGCGAACTTGAAGTTCGAGACCATTCAGATCGGGCAAATTCACATCAAGGATAAGACAGCTGGGAGCCTGCACTCGCGGATAAGAAAGGAACCCTTGAGCTGATGAGAAGGTCTCCGGTCGCCAACCGGCCGAGCTGATCATCAATTCCAATGACTCGCGCACTGAAATATCGTCGTCGACAACAAAAACGATCGGCAGGGTGTGCGACATGAATGACATCCAGGACAAGCGCTCTGTTAATTTACCGTACCTTCCCGCATTCGATGGTACTACGCGGCATTCTGCCCACACGAAGCGCGAGATCGATGGCATCGCGCAGGGAGGCGTCACTGAACGGCTTGAGCAGACATTCCACCGCGCCTTCTGCCATTGCGCGTGGCCGGACTGTCTCGTCACCGTGACCAGTAATGAAGACGATCGGAACGTCTTGCCGGCGTAACCGGAGTTCTCGCTGTAGGTCCGGTCCGGACATTCCCGGCATGGCCATGTCCAGAATCAAGCAGCTCGTGAGATCGATATGGTCGGAAACAAGAAACTCCTCGGCTGACGAAAACGCTTCGGCAGCGAAACCGAATTCCCTCAGCAGATCTGGTAGCGATTCACGTACCGATTCGTCGTCATCGACAATCGAAACGAGCAAACGGCTCGTCATTATAGGCTCCTCATCACCTGGCCCCGCGTGGCAGGACCCCAATTAACGTGTAGCTCGCGGTTCTCCGTGCTCCCAAGCCCAAGCGGGATAGAAAAGGAAACGGAAGCGCCATGGGGGTCATTTGATTGCGCCCACAGCCGACCATGATGATTTTCGATAATGGACCGGCTGACTGACAAGCCGATCCCCATGCCGGCTTCCTTTGTTGTGAAGAAAGCATCAAAGATCCTGTGCAGGTCCTGCGAGGCGAAGCCAACTCCTTCGTCTTTCACGGTAAGGCGCACGCTCTCATCCGTTTCGCGTTCGGTTTTGACGACGAGCCGCTTGGGGCGATTGTCGATACCGCCCATCGCATCCGACGCATTGCGAAACAAGTTCAGGATAACCTGCTGAAGCTGGACGCGATCCCCCATGACGGCCGGAAGGCAATCGTCGAAATCGGCCTCAAGATTAATTCGATCCCTCTTGAACTCGTTCTGCAGCAGCGCGATGACCTCTTGCGTCGCTTCATTGAGGTGAACTCGCTCCATCGAAAACCGGCGTTTGCCGAAGAGCGCCCGTAGTCGAACGATCACGTCGGAAGCACGGTTCCCGTCCCGTATGGTTCGCCGCGCGGTCTCGCGCGCTCCGTCAACATTGGGTGGATCCGCGGCCAGCATCCGCAGACAGGTGCTGGCATTGGTCAGAATGCCCGACAAGGGCTGGTTAACTTCATGCGCGATCGAAGCCGTCAACGCTCCAAGGCTGGCGATTCTCGATACGCGGGCAAGCTCTGATCTGACGTCCTCTAGTGCCTCCTCCGAAATGCGGCGCTTGGTGACGTCCTGCACGGCGCCGATGTATTCGAGCTGACCACTTCGGTTCCGGGTCGCATGAGCGACGAGATGAAGATATTTGACCGACTGATCGGGCATAAGCAGCCGGTGCTCGTACTCGAAATCCTCTGCCTCCGCGCTCACCCGGGCGATCATATCCTTCATCAGCAAGATATCGTCGGGGTGAACTCGCGATCCAATGAGCTCAAGCGTCACTGGGATCGCTTGGTCAAACTCGAAAATGCGATAAACCTGCTCTGACCAAATGATCTCTCCGGTAGCGACGCACCATGAGAGACTGCCGGTCTTGCTTAGGTGCTGGGCTTCGGTGAGAAATGCTCCACTTCGCTGCAATGCCTCCTCCGACCGCCTGCGTTCCGTTATGTCGCGCAGGTAGCAAGTAAACGATGGTGGTCCCTCCAGAGGAATGCGAGAGATCGCGAGCTCGACGGGGAATTCGCTGCCGTCTGCGCGTACCGCCGTCATCTCAACTCGTTTGCCGATCAATCGTGTTTCACCCGTCTGCAGATATCTAGCCATGCCTTGCCGATGCTTCTTCCGCAGAGCTGGAGGAATGATGGCAGTCGCCAATTCCCGACCGACGATCTCGCTACGGGGATATCCGAAGGTGCGTTCAGCGGCCGGGTTGAACTCGATTACTCGCCCTTCGTGATCCATCGTGATGATACAATCGAGCGCAGCGTCCAAGATCGCGGCCTTGCGCGCTTCACTTTGCTTCAACGCGGTGTCGCTCTGCGCTCGTTCGATGGCTATGCTGGCGACGTGCGAAAATTGGGCGATAAGATCCTGTTGTTCTCGGGTGGGCGTGCGCGGCTTGTCGTAGTAGATCGCGAAGGCGCCGGCAACCTTGCCCATCGTCGACGTGATCGGTGTTGACCAGCACGCTTGAAGCCCATGCGCCATGGCCATTGGGCACCAGGCATGCGTCGCCCATCGTGTTTCCAGCATGAGATTGGCGGCGACCACCTGTTCGTTCAGATGCGCGGCCATCGCGCAGGGGCCTGAATCGGCATTTACAGGGCGGCCAATGATTGAGTTGATGAAGGTGGCCGGAAGGCTAGGCGCGGCGCCGTGTTCAAGCCGCGTGCCGGTTGGGTCGACCAGCACCACGCTGCAATAGCACCCCTCGGTCGTAGTCTCAACGAGGCGGCACAGTGCCACGAGAATGTCCGACATCGAACTGCCGGCAGCCGCCATTTCCAGCAGTTGCTTTTGGCCCAAGAGCAGGGACTCAGCACGTCTCCGGTCATCGATATCGCTCTCGATCATGTACCATCGTACGATTTGTCCGCGCGCGTCCCTGCGGGGCATTCCACGCACGTGAAACCATCGATAAACGCCGTCAGCGCGTCGCATACGCTGCTCGACATCGTACGGCTCCCCCGTGGCTATCGATCGGTCCCAAGCCACTCTTACCGAAGGGAGATCGTCGGGGTGAACCAGACTTCCTGTCCTCCAGCCCTTTAGATCCTCGAGCGTCGTCCCGACATAGTCGAGGACATGCTGATTGACGCTCTCGAGTTCGCCCGTCGGTGTCATGAAGAACACCATCGCAGGAATGGTGTCGGAAATGGAGCGATAGAGACTTTCGCTCGCCCGACCAAGCCTCCCTCGGTCTTCGATATCAATATTCAGTCCGATCCATTTGACGATGTTTTCGGGCCCGTCGACTAATGGTCGAACTCGGATAGTGAACCAGTGGTATTCTCCATCGCAGCGACGCAGGCGCGCTTCCATCGCGCTTTCCGCGCCGGCTATCAGAATCGACCGCCAGCGCTCTAGCAGACCGGGTAGATCTTCCGGATGGACGGCACGCCGCCAACCGGCCCCCACTAGCTGGCCAGCATCAAGACCGGTGTACTCACACCAGCGACGGCTGACGTGATCTACATTTCCGTCAGGTAACGCCGTCCAAGCCAATCCTGGAAGCGCATCGAGTACAGGACTGAGGTCGTTCTCCATGGGGCTCGTTCCTGACGGTCACCGTGACAGAATAATGCGCCGGGGAGCCAGGCGGGGTCGATGATACCTTGGTGTCGGTTCAAGGATCGCCACTCCGGCTTTGAGCAGAAGCCTACTCCCTGACCTGCTCGATCGACAATCGATTTTGTCCGCGATCTTCGGCATTTACTGGCATCGGCGAAGGCTCGTGCATGGGCCGACGACTGAGGATCGCACGACTTGTCGACTTAAACGGCGGACGGCTGGCGACACCTTCGTGCAATGGATTCATCGCCGATACCGCGTAAATCGAACGTCAGCCGATGAACCGTCGCTTCCTTGTTTTCGCAATCGGCGCCGAAGCAAAGCTCCCTGCTGGAGTGCGTCATGGACCAACGTGAATTCGACTACGTCATTGTCGGTGCAGGTTCTGCGGGATGCGTGCTCGCGTCGCGTCTCACGGAGGATCCGAGCATCTCAGTCTGTCTGCTCGAAGCTGGCGGAGGAGACACGAGCGTTCTGATACAAGCTCCGGCTGCCTTCGTCGCAATGGTGCCGACAAAGCTCAACAACTACGCGTTCCAGACTGTACCACAGCCCGGCCTGAACGGCCGCCGCGGATATCAACCGCGTGGCAAAGTGCTTGGAGGCTCAAGCTCAATCAATGCGATGTTCTACGTGCGAGGAAACAGATGGGATTACGACCACTGGGCCTCGCTCGGCAATCCTGGCTGGTCCTATGACGACGTGTTGCCGCTGTTCAAGCGCGCTGAAAACAACGAACAGTTCAAGGATGATTACCACGGTCAGAGCGGACCTCTGAACGTTACCTATCAGCGATACGAGAGCCCGCTGACCAAGCTGTTCCTTGAGGCCGCAACGCTGCGGCAAATCCGGCTGAATCCTGATTACAATGGAGCGGCGCAAGACGGTGCCTTCGCGTATCAGGTGACCCATAAGGGCGGCGAGCGGTGCAGCACGGCCACGGCTTACCTCACTCCGAACCTGTCGCGCAAGAACCTCGCAATTCTGACACATGCCGTCTCTGCCAAGATATTGATGAGGGATCGTCGAGCGTACGGCGTGTCTTATTACCACGGCGGAGAGGTGAGGGAGGCGCACGCCCGGCGAGAAGTAATACTTTCCGGAGGCACTTTTGGTTCGCCGCAACTTCTGCAACTCTCCGGAATAGGCCCTGGCGAAGCGCTGACCCAGCTTGGCATTCCGATCTTGCACGACCTGCCTGGTGTTGGTGCGAATTTACAAGATCATATCGATTACGTGCAATCGTGGCGCTTGCTGGACGACATCGGGACAGTTGGCATTTCGTTCAGGGGCGCGGGGAGAATGCTGCGTGCGATCCTTGAGTGGAATTGCAGCCGTACCGGCTTAGTGACAACGACCTATGGCACGGCTGGCGCGTTCATTCGATCATCGCCGGAAGTCCCGGCGCCCGATTTGCAATTGATCTTTGTCATTGCAATCGTCGACGATCACGCACGCATGCTCCACCTTGGCCACGGCATATCCTGCCACGTTGATGTCTTGCGACCCCATAGTCGAGGTGTCGTAGGACTTACCAGCAACGACCCGCGCGATCCGCCCCGAATCGATCCCAACTTCCTTTCCGACGAGCGCGATCTAAGGCTGTTGGTCAAGGGAGCCCAAATCCAGCAAGGAATCATCGAATCCCGCCCATTCCATCAACTCCGCGGGGAAATGCTGTACCCGACGCGAATCGACGATGTTGCCGGTCTTGAGAGCGATATTCGCAGTCGAGCCGATACGCAGTATCACCCGGTTGGCACCTGCAAGATGGGTCCGGATGACGATCCGATGGCGGTGGTGGACGCCAGGCTGCGTATACGCGGCGTTGACGCGTTGCGCGTGGTTGACGCGTCCGTGATGCCAACCATCGTCGGCGGCAACACGAACGCTCCCACAATCATGATTGCCGAAAAGGCTGCGGATTTAATCCGAGAGAACGTCTGAACATTCGTTTCATATAGGGACTAACGGGATGGAGGCCGAACACATGCAAACGAACCACTCCAGCAGCAACGCACAGAACGTCGTCGATTTACGCCTCGAGCCAACATCGGTCGACCATTTGCTCATCCAAGAGCTTTCCCATCGTGTTAAAAATGAGCTCACGTCAGTGATTGGACTCGCTGTATCGATCGCGCGCCGCTCTACATCTCACGAAGTCAAGTCTGCCCTCGCCAAGGTGAGCAATACGCTACATTGCTATGCGGTGGCGCATCGGGCGTTACAGATGCCGGTACATTGCACCGAAATTGACGCATCTGAATACGCTGCCGCGCTCTGTCATTCGCTCTCGTGCGCTCGGCTTGATCCTCAAGGAATTGAGCTGATACTCATCTTGCGACCATTCAAGTTGCGTTCAGAGCGGTGTTGGAAGCTTGGTCTCATCCTTTCGGAGCTGATCACAAACAGCGCACGTCACGCCTTCGGAAATCGCGGCGGGACCATTGAGGTCACCCTGCGTACCTCGGGCTTGCTGGTTGAATGTTGCGTTAGGGATAACGGCTCAGCCCAGAGCCCACACGGGATCGGCCAAGGGCTGAAAATCGTAGCTGCCCTAGCAAAGGAACTGGGCGGCGCGATCAGCCATGAATTCGGATTGGAAGGGGCCACATCTACCCTTACGTTTCCGATCGAAGCCACGGCGCGACTTGTCGACGTTGTTGCAGCCAAGCCAGGTCAGGAGTGAAGCAATCGACGGCGCATACTCGGGCATAGTAGCTCAATAGTTGTCTCTAGGAACTCTCATCAGTAGGAAAGGATCTTCCATGAATAGTCGGATTGACTACATCAAGGCGTCGCCGGCGGGTTACAAGGCCTTCGGAGGGATCTACGCGCTCCTTCAGGAGAGCAGTCTCGCGAAAGAATTGATCTATCTCGTCTATTTGCGAGCATCGCAGATAAACGGCTGCGCGTATTGCATTGATATGCATTCACGCGATCTGCTCAAGTTCGGAGTCGCGGTAGAAAAGCTCGTGCTTGTACCGGTCTGGCGTGATGTAGGCGCGCTATTCAGCGTCCGCGAACGCGCTGCACTCGCCTGGGCGGAGACCGTAACGCGCGTAGCCGAGACCAACGTTCCCGCCGCTGACTATGAATCTGCTGCCGCCGAATTCAACGGTACGGAGCTCGCAGACCTAACCTATGCGGTCAGCTTGATGAATGTGTTCAATCGCCTGTCGATCGCATTCCGCACGCCGCCCGCGGCCTCGCTCAAAGTCGCGAATGCGGCATCGGCCGTCGGCCAGCGCGACGAATAGGGCATCGACCAAGTCTTGGCACCTCCTCCCGCTGCCAGGGAAAATTGGAGCCGTCGGAAGGCCGACGGCTCCTTCTTCAATGATCGTCCTATGCTCTCGGACAGGCAGACAAGGGTCACCGAGCGTTCTGAACAAACGGGAGCTCAAATGCCGAGCCGACATGCGAACTCTTAGATCGCATCGACGCTCGACCCTTAGATGGAGGTGACAGATATGCGTGCAAGAGTCCGAGACAAGGTTGTAGTAGTTACCGGCGCCGGCAGCGGCATAGGCGCGGCCACAGCAAATCGCTTCCATGCCGAAGGTGCCGCCGTTGTGCTGAATGGACGGCGCCAGTTCAAGTTAATCGAGGTCGGCGCGGCATTTGACAACGATCGCTGTATGGTCCGACCTGGTGACGTTTCAATCATCGAGGACGTAGAACGTCTAATTGCCGACGTGGTCGACCGCTTCGGCAGGATTGACGTTCTCGTCAATAATGCAGGGACCGGTACCGTCGGAGACTTCCTCACGATGCCCGTTCAGCATTGGCGCGACGCGTTTGCGGTCAATGTTGATGGCATCCTCAACACAGCACGAGCCACGCTTCCTCATCTAATCCAAAGCAAAGGCTCGATCATCAACGTCTCATCCATTAGCGGGCTGGGCGGTGATCGCGGGCTAAGCTTCTATAACGCGACCAAAGGTGCCGTCTGCAATCTCACCCGTAGTCTGGCCATCGAATTTGCTCAGGAAGGAGTGCGGGTGAACGCGGTTTGCCCAACTACCACCTTCACTGACCTGACAACACCAGTGCTTGAACAGTATCCCGAACTGCTTCAACGCCTGCTAGAGCGCATTCCTATGGGACGCGGCGCCCAGCCGCAAGAAGTCGCGAGCGTCATCGCATTTCTTGCGGGTGACGACGCAAGTTTCGTAAATGGAGTCAACTTACCGATCGACGGCGGCGTGGATGCGTCGAGTGGCCAAGCTCCTTTCCTTTAACGACAGGCTCGCGCAGTGGCAGGAAATATGAGGTGGCAAGCAAATCAGTCCAAGCGCGTCGACCTGGCTGGCCAATGCATTCCGTGAACTAATTAAGGGGCTTGGA
The DNA here is from genome assembly GCF_059512345.1 of Bradyrhizobium sp. Unk1. Lineage (NCBI taxonomy): Bacteria > Pseudomonadati > Pseudomonadota > Alphaproteobacteria > Hyphomicrobiales > Nitrobacteraceae > Bradyrhizobium > Bradyrhizobium sp. Unk1. The sequence continues at coordinate 198,072 of NZ_JCAMOP010000013.1, read as the reverse complement.
TCTATGGCATGGATGATACTGGCTTCTGCTGGCCTTCTCGAGATCGGATTTGCTTTCGGCATGAAGCTGTCGGAGGGATTCACGAGATTGATACCCTCGCTGTTTACCGCTGCTACCGGATTATCGAGCGTCTTTCTGCTCTCGCTTGCACTCCGAACTCTTCCCGTCGGAACGGGCTACGCGGTCTGGACCGGCATTGGTGCGGCGGGTACCGCCATTGTGGGCATCGCAATGCTGGGTGAGTCAGCCTCACCTGTTCGGATGCTTTGCATCGCTTCGATTTTGGGAGGGGTTATTGGTCTGAGGTTGGTTTCCGCTTGAGAAGCGACGCGCAGTAAACTTGATGAAGCTACCGGCTTCCGCAAAGGGTGCAGTTTCAAGCTGATGCCTCGATCGTAACGAACCTTCGTCGCGCTTAGCTCCATTTATCAAATGAGAGTCTTAAAGCTGCGTGACCGGGGCGTACCGCGAAGTTCTCCCGCACCGATATCGCGCGGGTCATGGCATCTACCGCACTGGCGATTGTCTGCCTTGGGTCAAACTGCGACTCCGTGGGGAGGGCTGCTCATAGCGAAAAGCGGACTATTCTGGTTGGCCCACGACGAGCAGCCGACCGTGACGTCTGGTGTGCTCTTGACGGTACTATTAAATATCCCTCGTTGAAGCGAGCATCCCCGTCTTGCTTGAGAGAGCCCTCTGAACAGTCGATTGACGCCGATAGGTACCGGAGGCGCCAGCATCACGAGCGGCTCGAATTTTCCTGTGAATTCAAGATCGAAAAATTGCGTCGGGTATACCGTCGGCATTTGTCCGTCAGATTCGAAAATTTATGTTTGCGGATCAACGACAAAACGTCATTCGCAATAATTGAGTGGGAGTAGTGAGTCCGGCTGGCATTGCGTCCTTTAGCGTAGTCTGGCGAGAGTTGCTCTCGCTGGCTTCGCACTCAGGTACTGACCTAAGCGACAAGGTTGGCTTATCCGGATGATAGTAAGCAATCCATAGCGTTTTCACTAACAGGGTATTGCATCGCACCTGATCGTACTAAAGGGCCGGGCATCCAGAACTTGATTTCGAGCACCGAAAGGTTTTGCCGCAAGGTGGACATTCGGCTAGATGCGAGTGTCGCAGAATAACGACAAAGCGAAATTGGCGGACCCGTTGAGGAGTCGGCGATGGCGGCGGTCTCAATAGATCTCCCTCAATCTGCCGTTTGGTTCGACAGGAGTGAGCAGCATTCCTACTCTTCGGTCAAAATGCGGTCGAGACGTAGCCGGTGTCGATGATCGGTCAGCAGGTGCGCGCCGCCCAGGACGGCGGCCAGAGTTCCCAGCCCGGTCCCGCCGGCAATCAGGAACATGATCAGCAATTGATATTTTACCGCATCGACCGGCTCGACGCCCGCAAGGATCTGGCCAGTCATCATCCCCGGCAGGGAAACAAGGCCGATCGCCGCCATGCTGTTCATGATCGGCATGAAGCCGCTTCTCAATGCGTCCCGGATGACTGGCAGCAGTGCCTGATACCGGGTGCCGCCGAGTGCGAGACACGCTTCCACGGCGGTCCGTTCGCGCACCAGGCTATTCGTCAGCACGTCCAAGCCCAAGCTTATGCCGGTCATGGTGTTGCCCAGCATCATACCCAGCAAAGGCAGCGCATAGCGCGGATGATACCAGGGATCGGCGCGTAGCTCCGTCAGGAGTGCGAACATCGTGACGGTACCGGCGGCGAGCAGCGTGCATCCGGCGCCCAGACCGTACTTCCAGACGCCCGGAAGGCGCCGCTTCTGCCGCGCGACGATCTCCCGTGAGGCGAAGACGACCATGATCAGGGCGGCGAGAGCGGTCCAGAGCGGCGACACCGCGGCAAACAGGAACGTCAGCACGTATCCAACGAGGACGAGCTGCACCACCATGCGCACCGTCGCGATGGCGAGTTGCTTTTCAAGCTTGAGGCGAAGAACAAGCGAGAGAACGCCGTCCATGACGACAAGCAGCGCGGGCAGGGCCAGATCACCGTATGAAAGCTGGATGTAGGTCACGGCCGATTTTCCTCGATCCCGCCGTCGGGCCTCATCGCAAATATCCTTGACCCGACGCGGCGCGCTTGGGCGTTGTCGTGGGTGCTCCAGACGACGCTCGTTCCGCTCGAAACTCGTTCGGCTATCAAGGATTCCACGGCCGCAGCGGATGCCGCGTCGAGCGCCGAGGTCGGCTCGTCCAGAAGAAGCACCCGCGATCGCAGCATGAGCGCACGCACAAGCCCCAATCGCTGTCGCTCGCCGGTCGAAAGTCTTTGGATCGGCCACGGTCCGCAGTCGTCCGGAAGCCCCAAACGGTTGACCAGGGGAAGAGCATCATCCCAGGCCATGAAGTGCTCCTGCACGATGTCGGCCCACCAGCCAGGCTCGGCGGCGAGGTACGTCACTTGTTTTCGCCAGGCAGGCGCGGGCATCGCCTCCCTCAGCGTTCCGTCAAGCTTGACCGTTCCTTCGTTCGGATCGAGGTCGGCGATGGAGCGAAGCAGCAAAGTCTTCCCGACCCCGGACGGTCCCTGCAGGGCGACGCATTCGCCGTCCTGCAGGTCGAATGACACGGAGATGTGCAAGCGCTTGAGCCCGCTGACCGTCAGCATGCGTCAAAGCGTAAGCTGCAGCCGATCGGCAACCCGCCGGGCGATCTCCGCCGGCGCCTCGTTCGGGTAGGGATGCACCGAGCTGACATTGATCTCGCCGAGCACGTAGCTGTCGTGCCCATCGGCCTGGACGGGGCCGAGCATGAAGTCGGCGTCCCAGATCGCGGGCAGGTCTCCCCGCGCGATGTCCAGCAGCGAGGTTAGCTGGGGCGTCCACTCCTCCTCCATCAACCGGCGCAGCCGCTGGAAGCGGGGATCTGCGTTCGACGTGTAGAGTCGCGGTCCGGCTTCGGAACGCGCCGCCGGCGAATCGACCAGGGCTTTGACCTTGTGATGGCCGAAGCCGGCGCAGCGATCGCCTGCCATGTAGCAGCGGACGACGCCTTCGCCCAAACGAGGCTGGTATGGCTGGTCGACGACGCTGCCGTTCTCGAAATACTCCGCGCAGCGGCGAAGGAAATCGTCCAATGCCAGTTCCTCGGAGGCCTCCTTGGTCGCGTCCAGCACCCTTAATCTCGAAGAATCCTGCGGCTGCTCGACCTTCCAGACACCTTGGCCGCCGTTGCCCCGGGCGCGCTTGATAACGCGTGGGCCGGCGGCGAGCCGCGCCGGCAGCTCGGCCCGCATGGCCTCCGCGGTTTGATAAAGCGCCGTGTCGCTTCCCCAACCCATCGAGCGGGTGCGATAGAGGACCTCCTTGGTGCCCATCTTGAGGATGACGTCCGGATGAGCGCTGACCCACACGCCTTGCGCGGCGACGTCGCGCAGCAGGGCATCGAGACCGGCGCGGTTTCGGCCGTCTTGAATCGGGTTGACCCAGACGAGCACGCCGTCCGCTGCGAGCAGTTGTTCGCGGACGGCGTCGGCGAAGCTTTCGTCGTAGATCGCGGGGTGACCTTCCACGCCGACGGCGGCGAGCGCTTCGAAGACGTCGACGAAGCGGCCGTTTTTCGAGGTGGCGTCTCGACGTGCGACGGCATCTCCTCGCGAGAGGATGGCGACTGTACGTCGAGGAGAGGGTTGTCGTTCGGTATCCATGCGCAAGCTCCACGTGTTGCGTGCTGCGCAGAACTTGGACCGAAGTCTCGCCGGGAGTCTGCTTGATCCCGCCCGGGCAGTCTACGTGAGGTCGCGTGGCTCCATCAAGTGGCCATTCTTCTCTCCGGAGGCGGAGTCAGCCCCAGTGACGTGATCGAGTTCGTTCCATTCGATCGCCGAAAACTCTTCGTGACCGAGGCCGGATATCTTGGAATCCATCGGTGCGCGCGGGTTGACAGCCGCTCCATCCGGGCTTTTATTCGCGCCACGGGGATGTGCGATCTCCCCGCGAGGCGTCATGCCCAAGAATCGCGTCCTGATCACCAAGGGCGCCGCATGTCAGCATCGTACATCTCGATCTCACCCGACAAATTGTCTCGATTGATAGGCACGGCGGCCGCGCCGGCGCTCATCGACGTCCGCATCGACGAGGACTTTTCGGCCGACCCGCGCCTGATTCCTGGCGCCGTGCGGCGCTCGCACCTTGACGTCCAGGATTGGGCGTCACGTCTCACGGGCCAGTCCGTCGTCGTGGTCTGTCACAAGGGCAAGAAGCTCAGCGAGGTCACCGCGGCCTGGCTACGATGCGGCAAGGTCGCAGCCGAGATCCTCGAAGGTGGCCAGGTCGGCTGGAAGGAAGCGAACCACCCTACAGTGCCGGCGGCCAAGATTCCCAAGCGTAACGGCCGTGGTCGCACGGTGTGGGTCACGCGAGCGCGTCCCAAGATCGACCGGATCGCCTGCCCGTGGCTGATCCGCCGTTTCGTCGATCCCACTGCGGTCTTCCTGTTCGTCACGCCGGCGGAGGTCGAGGCCGTTGCCGAACGTTTCGAGGCAACGCCGTTCGACGTCGAAAACGTGTTCTGGAGCCATCGCGGCGACCTCTGCACCTTCGACGTGATGATCAAGGAGTTCGGTCTGTCGTCGCCCGCGCTGGAGCGGTTGGCGACAATGGTCCGCGCCGCCGATACGGGGCGCCTCGATCTGTCTCCGGAGGCGCCCGGCTTGCTGGCGGCATCGCTCGGCCTTTCGCGCATGTTCGACGACGACCTCGAGCAATTGAACGCCGGTTTCCTTCTCTACGACGCGTTCTACCGATGGTGTCGCGACGCGACCAAGGAAACGCACAACTGGCCGACCAACAAGGTCAGGTGAGGCCGGAGGCAGGATGACTTCTGGGGCAGGGACAACCAGGAGATCAGAAATGCGAACATCGACGACCTATCCGGCCGCGCTCTTTGTAGCGCTTGCGGCGGGATTCTCGCCCGCCCATGCCCTGACCCAGGAAGAGCTGGTCGCCAAGATCCAGGCGGCCGGCTACTCGCAGGTGAAAGACGTCAAGTCGACGGCCGAAGGCACCACCGCCAAGGCGGTGAAGGACGGAAAGCCGGTGACACTCGTCGTCGACAGCAGCGGCCAGATCAAAGAACGAAACTGAGTTCGAGGAGCGGAACGATGAAACGGACAATTCACGGGCTGATCGCGCTCGGCGCATGCATCCTGGCACCTGCTTTCGGCTCCTTCGTTTCGGCGGCGAGTGCGCAGAGCGTCGACTGGCAGAAGGTCGACGAGACACTGGGGCGGAAGGCTGCCGTCTCGGACGACGTCCACCGCTACGGCTTTCCCCGTACCGATCTGTCCGTGACGCTGGACGGCGTGGCGATCAAGCCGGCGCTGGCGCTCGGCGGCTGGGTCGCGTTCAAGCCAGGGCATGGCGGCGCCATGGTCATGGGCGACCTTGTGTTGCTTGAGACCGAGATCAATCCTGTAATGGCGAAGATGATCGCGAGCGGTCTCGAGATCACCGCCGTGCACAATCATCTGCTGCGAGCGAGCCCGGCGACCTTCTACATGCACGTCGCCGGCCACGGCGATCCCGTCAAGCTGGCCTCGGCGATCCACGATGCGCTGGCCGAGAGCAAGACGCCGCCGACGGTCGCGGCGCCGGCGGGCCCGCCGCCGGCCGTCGATCTCGACACGGCGAAGCTCGACCAGATCATCGGCGTGAAGGGCCAGGCCAACGGCGGCGTCTACCAGTTCAACGTCAAGCGGCGAGACCCGATCACGCAGGACGGCATGCCGTTGGCCCCCGTCGGCCCGATGGGCGTCGCGATTGGCATCAATTTCCAGCCGACCGGAGGCGGCAAGGCTGCCATCACGGGCGATTTCGTGCTGACGGGGGACGAGGTCAACCCGGTCATCCTGGCGCTGCGGGCACACGGCATCGAGGTGACCGCGCTGCACAGCCACATGCTCGACGAGCAGCCCCGGCTGTTCTTCATGCACTTCTGGGCGAACGACGCCGCCGTGAAGCTCGCCGAAGGCCTGCGCGCGGCACTCGACAAGACTGCCAGTACGAAGAGTTGAGCCAGGATTGAGCGAAGGAGTTGCCTGATGCCCTACGAAACCAAGTCGCTGCCGTTCGACCCGAAATCGATCAGCGGCATCTCTGAAAAGGTGCTCGTCAGCCACTATGAGAACAACTACGGCGGCGCGGTGAAGCGGCTCAACGCGATCGGCGCGCAACTCGCCGAGCTGGACTTCGCCAAGGCGCCGAACTTCGTCATCAACGGCCTGAAGCGCGAAGAGCTGATCGCCGCGAACTCGATGATCCTGCATGAGATCTACTTCGACGGCCTCGGCGGCGCGAGCAAGCCGGGCGGCGCGCTCGCCGAGGCGATCGTACGCGACTTCGGGAGCGTTGAGCGATGGCGGACGGAGTTCGCGGCGATGGGAAAGGCGGAGGGCGGCGGTTCGGGTTGGGTGATCCTGTCCTATTCCCCTCGCAACAAGCGGCTCGTCAACCAATGGGCGGCCGATCATACGACAACGCTCGCCGGCGGCCGTCCCGTGCTGGTGCTCGACATGTATGAGCACGCCTATCACATGGACTTCGGCGCTGCGGCGGCCCGCTATGTCGACGTCTACATGGAGGCCATCCGCTGGGACAACGCCTCCGCGCTCTACGATCAATACGCGAAAGAAAGCTGAGGAGAGATGAGATGAGGGGGCTGAGAAGCCTTGCCGTTGCTGTGTTCGCGCTGGCCGGTCTGCTTGCTGCCCCACAGGCGGCTCGCGCGCAGACTTGCAAGGTCTGCGCCGACCAGCGAGCCGCCTGCATGAAGAACTACGCCGGCCCCGCCTGCAAGACCGAGTACTAGATGTGTCGGAAGGCGTGCAAAAAGTGAGGCTGGCGGAATGGAAGAGCCACCTCTTGCCAGGCGTCTCATCGCGGCACTCGCTACCGGCATCGGGGGACTGGTCATCCTCGATGCCGGCTTTGTCGCGGCCGAGAGCGTTCGAACGTTGACCGGCGCCCATTTTCGAGCGGCTTTCACGGGGAAGCAACTGACCGACGAGGTCCACTATCGATTTGTTTATGACAGCGACGGGACGCTGCGTACTTACTCGATGGGTGCGAAGCAGGTCGGCAAATGGCGCGTCCGGAAGGATGAAATTTGTCTCTATATTAAGGAGATGGAAGACGGCTGCTACCGCGTGACGCAAAGCGGCAAACGGTTCGAGCTGAAGCCGACGGGGCTCGGCGGTCCGCTCGACGGCATATTGGAGCCCGCATATCACGGCGATGGGGAGAAGTGATGACGACGACAACGATGAATGCCGAGCGTGGAAACATGGGCGAGCTGGTCCGCTATTTCCTGCGACTGGGCTTTCTCGGCTTCGGCGGACCGGTGGCGTTGGTCGGCCAGATGGAGCGCGAGCTCGTCGACGACAAGAAATGGCTCACCAAGGAGCAGATGCGCGAGACCATCGCCATTTGCCAGTCGCTGCCCGGACCGCTCGCGATCCAGGTCGGGATCTTCATCGCCTATCTGCGCGGCGGCTTCTGGGGCGCGTGGGCCGGCGGCTGGGCATTCATCCTGCCGAACTTCATCATCGTCGCCGCCCTCGGCGCGCTCTTCGTCCATCTCGGGGATCTCAAGGCGGTCACCGGCATCTTCTATGGCGTCAGCCCCGCCGTCATCGCCCTGATCCTGCATTCCTGCTACCGACTCGCGAAGCTCGGCATGGAAGACTGGCTGCAATGGGTGATTGCCGCGGTCTGTCTGGCGGTCACCGTGATCCTGCAGGCCGAGGTCGCATTTCTGTTCATCGGGGCGGGGATCGTCGGTATCGTTTATTACGGACACATCAAGCGCCCGCCGGTCGCTCTCCAACTCGCGCTGATCCCCGCGGCGGCGCCGGCCGCCGTGCCGGCCGCGACCGGGTCGACGCTCGGCAAGCTGCTGCTGTTCTTTCTCAAGGCGGGCTCGCTGACCTTCGGCAGCGGCCTGGTCATCGTTCCCTTCCTGGAGCAGGGGCTGGTGCAGCAGTATGGCTGGCTCAATGAGCGCGAATTCCTGGTGGCTGTCGCGATCGGCATGATGAGCCCCGGGCCGGTCGTGATCACGGCAACCTTCGTCGGCTATCTGGTGGCGGGCTTCTGGGGCTCCCTGATCTCGACGGTCGGCATCTTCCTGCCGTCCTTCTTGCTGGTCCTGATCGTGGCGCCGTTGCTGGCGCGCCATCGCAGGAATCCGAATGTGCAGGGCTTCGTGAAGGGCGCCTATGCGGCGGCGATCGGAACCATTTTGGGTGCATGCTTCCTGCTCGGCAAGATCGCGATCGGCGACTGGCTCACCGCGCTGATCGGCATCGTGTCGCTCGCCGTGCTGTTTCGTTGGAAAGTCAGCAATCCCTTGCTCATTGCCGTGACGGCGGTCATTGGGCTGGTTGCCTATCCGATTCTGCAGCCGGCATGGGTGCTCACAGGGCTGAAGTGAGATGCGGACGATGCGAACGCTGCTCGGGAATGCTCAGACATGGCTGCGCCTAGCGGCCGTAGTCCAAGCGGTCCTACTGACATCGGTCGCCCTCGCGCCGGCGGCCGAGGACGAGACCGTCGTCTTTGTCTGCCAGCACGGGGTGGTGAACAGCCAAATCGCTGCGGCTTATTTCAACAAGGCCGCGCAGGAGCAAGCGCTACCATTCAGGGCGGTGTCCCGGGGCATCGATCTTTACCGGTCGGTGCCGGTGCAGGTCCAGGACGGCCTTGCACTGGATGGTCTGGAGCCGGCCAACACGCCACAACAGCTCGTCGTGGAAGACATGACCGCGGCAGGCAGGGTGGTGGCGTTCGACGAAATCCCGGCAGAGCAGCGAGGGGGCGTCAACGTGACCTACTGGTCCGGCGTTCCCTTGGGCATCGACGATTACGAAGCAACCCGGGATCAGATCGTCCAGCGCATCGACGCGCTTATTCCGACGCTGACGGCGGCGGCCGAATCCGCTGGGAACAAGGCGCCTCTGCAGCTCGAAACCAAGATCCCGCTCGGCGATGTCCGTGGGCGGATCGATCATTTGGCGGTCGACCTGAAGCGGCGGCGATTATTCGTGGCCGAACTCGGCAACGACAGTGTCGGCGTCGTCGATCTGGCCGCTAACGCCGTCCTCAGAACCATCCCAGGGCTCAGCGAACCCCAGGGGGTCGGCTATGAGCCGTCGACCGACACCCTCTATGTCGCCAACGCCCGCGATGGATCGGTCCGGCTTTACGAGGCCAACGAGTACAAGACGACCGGACGGATTGAACTCGGTGGCGACGCCGACAATATCCGGATCGGCGCTGCCACCCGGCGCGTCATCGTCGGCTACGGCGATGGTGGTCTGGCGGTCATCGACCCGGCGTCTCGCAGCAAGGTCCAGAGCATACCATTGAAGGCCCATCCGGAGAGCTTCCAGCTTGAGCCCAGCAGCGGGCGCATCTTTGTCAACCTGCCCGATGCGCGAGCGGTCGTGGTGGTGGACAGCGCATCCGGGAAGCAGATCGCCAACTGGCCAATGGATAAGGGCGGCAATTTCGCGATGACAATCGATCGCGACCGCAGCCGTGTGCTTCTGGCGTACCGCAGCCCGGCTGCACTCGCAGTCTTTTCGACGGACGGCAAATCGATCGCGAGTGCGGAAACCTGCGGCGACGTCGACGACCTCTTCGTCGATGCAAAACGTGAACGTGTCTATGTGAGCTGCGGCGCCGGGTACATCGACGTGCTCGAAATCGGTGGATCGGCCTATCGGCGGATCGCACGCCTGCCGACGGCAACGGGCGCGAGAACGTCGCTCTTTGTGCCGGAGCTGGACCGCCTGTTCCTAGCAGTGCGCGCCGGCCCCGCCGGACCGGCAGCGATCTGGGTGTTCAAGCCAATGCCTTGAGATCGATAATGTGGGAGGCCATGCATGCGCGTATGGAGCCGAGGCTTTCGCAGCTTTCCAAGACGGCTTGCGCCGAGCTTGACGGTCGCGCTGGGATTGGTCGCCTGGTCTGGTCCAGCGTCGGCCTATCGCCCCTTCGACGGGACCGATGCGGCCGTCGCAAAGAAAGGGGAAATGGAAATCGAGCTGCAACCGGCCGGGCGTCTGCGCGATGAGAGCGGAGCAAGCCTGATTGCGCCGGCCTGGGTCATCAACTACGGTTTGAGCGAAGATTGGGAAGCCGTCTTCGAGGGGCAGGGACAAACACCACTTTCTCCATCTGGACCAACCAGCTTGACCGCAGCGGGAGCGTTCCTCAAGCATGTGGTGGTGCCCGGGAGCCTGCAGGACAAGAACGGCCCAAGCATTGCGACCGAATTTGGCGTCCTGATACCTGACAGCACCGGCGATTCAGGCGTCGGCTTTAGCGTGGCCGGGATCGTCTCGCAGCGTTGGGATTGGGGGACCATCCATCTGAATGCCGAGACGGCCTTGACCCGTGACCATCACGGCGACCTCTTCCTCGGTGCCATCATCGAAGGACCGGCAAATTGGACGGTGCGCCCCGTCGCCGAGATCTTCTATGAGAACGATTTCGGAAGGGAGGAGACGTTTTCCGGCTTGGTCGGATTGATTTACCGCGTCCGAGACGATCTGAGCTTGGACGTCGCAGTCCGTCATGCGATCACCGGCAGGCATCCGGTGAACGAGATTCGCGCGGGACTGACCTTCGGCTTTCCGCTTTCCTTCTTCGAAGGTCACGCCGCGCGCCAAGCGTCCCCGATTCCGCCTCGATAGCTACTGGCGGTCCCGGTCCTCGGGATGCGCACGCCAATCGCGGCCGACGGTCTGATGGCTGTCGTCCGGTTTTGCCTGGTTGGCGTGGTCGCTGTCGCCGCCCTCGGCTTTCCAGTCGCGCCCGATTTTGACGTCCTCCGCGCGGCTGCGATCCTGTCCGCGGGATTGCTCCGACTGTTGGGGCGTCTGAGGCTGTTGGGTAGGTGTGGTTTGCGCTTTCGCAGCGCCCCCTGATCCGACAGTCAACAAAAGGGCGGAAAACAGCGCAAGCGACAGAGCGTTTTTCATGGGTGTTCCTCGCAAGACTTGGCGATTAACTCGCCGTGGCGAGCTTTGTTCTTAGAGACGCACGTTTTCGCTCACGGCAGGGGCACTGGAACCGCGAAAAAGACAGGTGCTCTGACTAGAGACTGATGCCAGCGCTCTTTGGCCGGCCATAGGGGCAGCCGGTTAGCAAGATTGCCGCGGCGACCGCGCCGACATACGCAACCGGGTGTCCGGCCCAGAATAGCTTCCACGTCGGCAGAAACGCGGCTCAGGCCCGATCCTGCCGTCCGACGGCGACTCACGATCACCCACGTGTGCGAGCGCGCCTGCCGACGAGAGCAGGATCCCTCGGTCGGCGGCCTCGTCCATCGGAACGTGCAAAAAAGCGGGATCACCTTTTACCGCACGGACTACTCCGCTGCGCGGTCGACGAGGGGCGGAACGTCATCGCTTCGCCGGGCCCAGGCGGCTGGGATTGCGAACCTGGCATAGAGCGCCGGCAGCACGACGAGCGTCAGCAGCGTCGCGGTGAGCAGGCCGCCGATCACGACGGTCGCCAGCGGCTTCTGGACCTCGGCGCCGGTACCGGTCGCCAGTGCCATCGGTACGAAGCCGAGCGAGGCAACCAGGGCAAGCAGAAACGCAAGAGGACTGCAGGCTCAACGGCCGCCCCTCCGCCTTGAAGCTGCCCTCGCGGATTCTACGGAGAACAGTTGCAGAAACCTGGGAAATTTCCCGGCGCTCAAAGCACGAACGCGGCGTTTGAGGTGGGGCACGGAACTGGTACGCAAGACAAATGGCGCTTTACGGATTGACGTCGTCGCTTTCGCCGGGCGTCCGAACCGGGCCGGCGCGCCGCTGAAGCTGCTGTCGGACGGGCCGCGGCACGGCGCGCTCGCGCAAGGGTGGCCGCTCCGAGAGGTCCCTGCCGACTTTGGATCGCAACTCCATCAGGTCGATGAAGACATCGGCTTGCCGCCGAAGCTCGTCGGCGATCATCGGTGGCTGGCTGGAGATGGTCGAGACCACGGTCACCCGGACGCCGCGGCGCTGCACCCCCTCGACCAGTGAGCGGAAGTCCCCGTCGCCCGAAAACAGCACCATCACGTCCATCTGCCCGGCCAGGCTCATGGCATCGACCGCGAGCTCGATATCCATGTTGCCCTTCACCTTGCGCCGCCCGAAAGAGTCGACGAACTCCTTCGTTGCCTTGGTGACCACGGTGTATCCGTTGTAGTCCAGCCAGTCGACAAGAGGCCGGAGCGAGGAGAACTCCTGATCCTCGATGATTGCGGTGTAGTAGAACGCCCGAACGAGCGGGCCGCGGCTCTGGAATTCGATTAGTAGTCGCTTGTAGTCGATGTCGAAGCCAAGGGTCTTCGAAGTAGCATGCAGGTTGGCGCCGTCGATGAAGAGAGCGACCTTGCGAGGGACGGGCGACATGGGCACATCTCGGCTACCCCACGCGGAGCAAAGCGCTCCCGCACGAGGTCTGGTTATTGGTAGCTGAAGGTGGGGCTTGGGCGGTTTCGATGCTGCCGCTCACTCGCAGTGCCGACGCGAGGCATGCGGGCTCCGACGCGTGTGAAGCTACCTTTAATCGATTGGGCTTTCAATCTGTTTGATCCTTCCCACGCTTGAACCCGCGATGGGGAAGGAAAGACAGACCATAGATGGAAGTCCCTCTGGCTGATCCTACGGTGGCAATGCCCGACCAGCTGCCCGTTTTCGAGACCCACCTCAAAAGGCGCGGCCGCGCCTGGAAATGGTACGTGTGTACGACTGAAGGCGATGTGGTCATGCAGGGGTCGGAGAGCAGGAGGCGGGCCGCCAGGTACAATGCCAATCGCGGGCTTCTGCTGACGCTGCTGTCGGCCGCCCGTCAGTCCGTGCGGCGCGGGGAGCCAAAGCCAAGCCGCACCATCTCGCGCTGACGCTATACCATCGCCGCCCCGGCGCCTGCGCTGCGGTAGCCGGCCGACGGGGCGAAACGGCGGCGCCCACGCTGCGAGCGGCGCCGGGAGGCTCGCGAACGGGCACGGGCCAACGCCGCATCTTGAATTCGGACGACTTCGCGAGATCAAAGCTGGCCGTCATGGCTTCCGAGGCTCCCTGCCGGAGACAAGAGGAACGAAGCGCACCTCCTCTATCCTTTCCTCAATGAATCGACCGTCCGGCTCGCGTGTCAGCTTCGTCAGCCACTGCACACCATCAGGATCGCCGAGCGGAATGAGCAGTCGTCCCGACGGAGCTAGTTGAGTTTTGAGAACCGTGGGCGTCTCGGCGCTGGCGGCCGACACCAGGATCACGTCGAACTCGCCCCCGTCCGGCCATCCCGCGGTCCCGTCCCCAAGGCGCAGATCCACGTTGCGGCAACCGAGGTGCCGAAGGCGCGATCGGGCGCGCCGCACCAAGGCTTCGTGGCGCTCGATCGCGCAAGCCTCCCGCCCGAGCTTGGCGGCGAGTGCCGCCAGATAACCCGAACCCGCGCCGATCTCCAGAACCCGGTCCGACTTCGCGATCGCGGCAACCTCGAGCATCCTGGCGACGATGTAGGGTTGAGAGATGGTCTGTCCTTTCGGGATCGGTACAGCGCTGTCTTCGTACGCGGCTTCCGCGAACCTCCGATCAAGGAAAATTTCGCGGGGAACCTGCCGCATCGCCAACAGGACCCGCCTGCTGCGAATGCCGCGGCCGGCAATCTGCACGTCGACCATCGCGTCGCGGAGGAAGCGGGACCTCTTGGACCGTTTGCTCTCTTTGACCGCCCGCATGACCTCTCCGAACATGAATGATTTCACCCTAACGGATGGAAAACTCGGAGACCTGCGACTTGCTCCTTGACGCGCGGGTTGCGGAGCGGTGGCTCTCGCCGACGAGGGCCGACTTCGCTGCCGATGAGCGATCGCGGAGCTACACTTCAACCTGCTCGCGGTGGGAACGACCGCCTCCGGATCGAATTGATCCCGCTGAAACCGAACCTTGGAGAAAGCTCATGAAATGGATCCTGACGGCGGACGCCTAGGCGCCGTCGGGGCAGAAGTGACGTTTCCGATCTGCTGGGCGCGACGCGAGCGCCTGCCGATCCCGCGGCTCACCGAGAGGTGATGACCCGGAAGTATTATCAAGCTCATACTTGATGTGACCACGCAGGAGGTGGTCGCGTCGGCCGCGTTGATTTGAATTCCTCTGATCATGACCGCATCATCGTCGCGGAGCGGCCAAGCTTTTGGCGCGTTGGTAGTCGCCGTCGTGCATTCGTTGCGCCTTGAAAAATTTGGTTGCTGAGCGACAGGTCGCGTCGGCGATAGATCGACGCTGCTCAATGTTCGGTGGTGGTTTGGGCGTCTAGCCGCGATAAAAGGAGTGCGCAATGGACAGGACACGCGACGTTGCCGTGATCGTCGGCAGCCTCCGGAAGGATTCGATCAACCGCAAAGTGGCCGATGCCCTCGTCGGAGTTGCTCCGTCATCGTTGAAGCTCAGCATCGTCGACATCGGGCACTTGCCGATCTACAATCAGGACGGCGACGACGCCCCACCAGCGCATGGACCTCGTTCCGCGAGCGGATCAGGGCTGCGGATGCCGTTCTCTTCGCGACGCCCGAGCACAACCGCTCGGTGCCGGCCGCCTTGAAGAACGCCATCGACATCGGTTCGCGACCCTACGGCAAGAGCGCGTGGGACGGCAAACCAGGCGCGGTCGTCAGCGCCTCGCCTAGTGGCATCGGAGGGTTCGGCGCCAACCATCATTTGCGTCAGTCTCTCGTGTTTCTGAACGTGCCGGCGATGCAGCAGCCGGAAGCCTATATCGGCGGTGCCGACAAGCTCTTCGACGCCGACGGTAAGCTCGCCAACGACGGGACGCGCAAGTTTTTGGAGGGGTTCATGAAGGCCTACGCTGCCTGGATCGAAGCCAACGGCAATTCGTAGGGGAAACAACCGGCGACTGCCCGCCTGCAACGCAGGTCATGGAAGGATCGGATCATGAACGGCACCAGGGCAAGTTCTTCCGAGGCGGCACTGCAAAATCTCGATGGTCTGCTTCCCGAACTGGAGGTTCTCTACAAGGACGTGCACTCGCATCCGGAGCTTTCGATGCAGGAGACGCGCACGGCAGGTCTCGCGGCCGACCGGCTTCGCGCCGCCGGCTACGAGGTGACGACGGGCGTCGGCAAGACCGGGGTCGTGGGCGTCCTGCGCAACGGCGACGGGCCGGCGGTCATGCTGCGCGCCGACATGGATGCGCTACCCATCCAGGAGGCGACAGGTTTGCCGTATCAGAGCACGGCGACGGCAGCCAATCGGGAGGGCGAAACCGTGCCGGTTTCGCACATGTGCGGTCACGACATGCACGTCACGTGGCTGGCGGGCGCCGCCAATTTGCTGGCAGAGGCGAGATCGACTTGGCGCGGCACTTTGATGGCGGTCTTCCAGCCGGGGGAAGAGACGGCGGAAGGGGCGCAGGCCATGATCGATGACGGGCTGTTCAAGCGCTTTGCCAAGCCTGACGTGATCCTCGGCCAGCATGTGATGGTCGGGCCCTCCGGGACCGTCGCGGGACGCCATGGCGCCATCACGTCCGCCGCGGATAGCCTGCAGATCCGCCTCTTCGGCCGCGGCGCTCATGGATCGATGCCGCAGGCGAGCATTGACCCCGTCATCATGGCGGCCTCGACGGTGATCCGACTGCAGACCATCGTCTCGCGCGAAGTGGCGGCGGCGGAGGCCGCGGTCGTCACCATCGGCGCGCTGCAGGCGGGTACAAAGGAGAATGTCATTCCGGACGAAGCCATTATCAAGCTGAACGTGCGGACCTTCGATGAGGGAGTTCGCAAGCGCGTGCTGGCCGCGATCGAGCGGATCGTCAACGCCGAGGCCGAGGCGTCCGGCGCGCCGCGCAAGCCCGAGATCACGACCTTGGACCACTATCCTCTGAACGTGAACGATCGCGACGCGAGCAAGCGGGTGGTCGACGCGTTCCGCGGACATTTCGGCAGCGAGCGGGTGCGAGAGACCGGGCCAGCTCCGGCCAGCGAGGACTTCGGCTCGTTCGGGACCGAATGGCATTCGCCCTCGGTGTTCTGGTTCGTTGGCGGCACGGATCCGGACGCTTACGCCAAAGCCAAGGCTGCCAATCGGCTGAACGATCTTCCAGTCAACCACAGTCCGAAGTTTGCACCTGTTCTCCACCCGACCTTGCGCACGGGCGTGGAAACGTTGGTTGTCGCAGCGCGGGCCTGGCTCGCGCCATGACGACGTCGGAAGTTGACGTCGGTCGTCGGGACAAGGTGCAACCCGGGCACTGTTTCGACGTCTCCGACGCAATTGCCATTTGAGGAAAAAGGCTTGGATTCGCTTCCGTATCTGCTGGATCTTGTGGGCACATTCGTCTTCGCATTGAGCGGAGCGATGGCGGGGGTCAAGCGCAAGCTGGATCTGTTCGGCGTGCTGGTGCTGGCGTTCGTGGCGGCGAATACGGGCGGCATCACGCGAGATGTGCTGATCGGGACCGTTCCGCCTGGAGCCGTCGACGACTGGCGTTATCTAGCCGTGTCGCTCGCTGCCGGCGTCATCACGTTCCTCTTTCCGTCGGTCCTGGCGCGGCGCTGGAACCCCGTGCTGGTATTCGACGCGGCGGGACTGGCTTTGTTTGCTGTGTCCGGAGCGCATAAGGCGCTGGCGCACGGATTGAATCCGATCATGGCAATTCTGCTCGGCATGCTCACGGGAATCGGTGGTGGCATGGCCCGTGATGTTCTGCTGGCCGATGTCCCGATCGTGCTGCGCGCGGAGTTTTATGCGGTGGCGGCGCTGCTGGGCGCCGCGGTCGTCGTGATCGCCGACAGGCTTCAACTCCCCTCGGGCCCGGGCGCGCTGGTCGGAGCGGCGCTATGCTTCGGTCTTCGCGTCATTGCGATGAACCGCGGATGGAGACTACCGATTGCCGCGCTGGACAAGCGAAGCTCCGACGAGAATGACGAGCCATCCGGATGACTTTCGCCGTCCCCGCCGGACCGCTTGTGCCATGCGAGGCTACGAGGACCGATCCCGAGGGCGCGCCGCCGCCCGCAGCACCTCGCGCTCCCGGCAGAGGTCATCGGGCTTCGCTCGCATCCGCGCAAGCAGGAGCGCGGTCCATCCGCGAGACTACCGAGCACCGAACCCAAGCTGACTTGTGCGGAACTCGGTGCTGCCGCTTCCATCCGGCCTCCTCAGGTCGCTGGTGCTTTGATCGCCAACCGCGGCGCACCCGCTGCCGGCTACGCGGCAGCCGCAGCGCGCCCGGCGTCGGTGATGCGATACTCGATATCTCCGGAGGGAAGCGGTTCGGTCTCTACGAGACCCTGCTCCACGAGCCGCGCCACGATTTCATGGTCAAACGTCGACGGGCTAACCCAGGATTCGCTCAGGAGCTTCCTCAGAAAATCGCGCTCGAGATCGGTCAGATCCATCCTCGAACTCCGCTCGCCGACTTCTGCCGGCTCGCATTGCGGCCGCGTCATTCGAACCGGCCGCTCGATACCTTGGAAATCAAGTTTTCGCCACGGCATCTGCCAGGAACGGAGGCATCGTGGCCCCGTTGACTTCCGAAGGCAACATCCAGGAGGTCAACATGGCCATGGAAGATCGCGAGACGTTCAGCCTGATCGGCAGCGACAAGGTTGAGGGCACGAACGTGTACGGGGCCGACGCAGAAAAGGTCGGCTACATCGAGCGCGTCATGATCGACAAGGTCAGCGGCAGGGTGTCTTACGCGGTGCTCAGCTTCGGTGGTCTGCTCGGCATCGGCGACGATCACTATCCGCTGCCCTGGCAGGCGCTGAAATACGACAGCAACCTCGGCGGCTACGTCACCGGCATCACCCAGGACCAGCTCCGCAGCGCCCCCAAATACGCCGACGAGAGCAGTTGGAATTGGAGCGACCCGGCGAGGACGCGCTCCGTGAATGCCTACTACGGTGTGCCGGTGGCTTGAGACGGCAGGGCACTCCTGGTGCCTGGCGTGGCGGAGCGCGCTTCCTCCGGACCTGGGGCCAAGCACTCGCCGTCGTGCGAGACGACCCGCTCGATCACCGAGGAGACTAGAAATGAGTGACGCCGTTCGTGTCCTGGTCGTGGAGGATGAAGCTCTGATCGCCGGCTTCGTCGAGGATGCCTTGTCGGATGGCGGTTATGAGGCCTGCTCGGTCCATTCGGGAGAGGCGGCCCTGTCCACCTTTCGCGACGGGCAGGAGGGATGTCGGGCGCTGCTGACGGACGTCAACCTCGGTGATGGCATCAGCGGATGGGAGCTGGCGCGACAGGTCAGGGAAATCACGCCTGGGTTTCCCGTGGTCTACATGACGAGCGCCAGCGCGCCGGACTGGAAATCGCAAGGAGTCGATGGCAGCATCCTGATCGAGAAGCCGTTTGCGCCGGCGCAACTGGCTGCCGCCGTCTCGGAGCTACTCGATACGGGGGCCTCGCCGGGGTGAACCGGGATCGTTGTGAGCTTCCGATCCTTCGATCGAAGCACGCAACGGGTGGCTAGCGGATCGTCGAGTGCTAATGCTATCCCTTAGCCGCGCGTGCGGCCGTGGCGCGAGCCGCCGCGACCTCCATCCAGTCCCGCAGCAGGCCTCTGTCCTCTCGCGAAAAGGACGCCCGCCCCTTGAGATCCTCGAGCGTCTCGCCGGGATGGCATCGCTCGAAATCCTCTCGGATCAGCGACTCGAGGTAGGTCCGGTCCCAGGTTCCCCCTGAATCCAGATACTGGCGCGAGTTGGTCTTCATAGCGATGTTGGTATGTGAGCGCCCTGCGGGATCAGGATGCTCCGGCGGGACCTGCCAAACTGAGTTCGGTCGTAGTGCCGTCTCGTCCGTTCAGGCACGCGACAAATGGCATGGCGAAGGCCGCGGTTGCGTGCCCGAACAACACCATCGTGAGAATGGCCTGCGTGAACATCATGCGGACTGCCGCTGCGCGGCGGCCCAAGGCCGCCGCAGCCGCATGGGGACGCCGCCCGGTCGGGGCGGATCGTCGTCCTCTCCGTCCAGCCGCCGCAACGCGGCGAGAATATCGGCCAAGCGAAGGGTGTGGCCCATGCCTGGGATTTCGCGCAGGGCGGGACAGGATTCGACCGCGAACATGTCGGATGCCCAGGACGACAGGATGATCCTCTTCTCCGGGATGGAGAGTTCACCGTCGTTCAGAACATCGTCCGGAGACGCATAATGCGCGGCCGGGTGGAAGAGGGGATCGAGATTGCCGGTGATCGTGCTGGCATTGCTCATCGGTTGCCTCCCTACGCTCCTTTCTTCGGGATGGTTTCGATTACGGGCCGGGCGGCGGAGGGGGCCGCCGCCCGGATTCGCTACTGGGTATTGATGGCGATGCGTTTAACGCCCGCCTGCGGCTTGTCGGACTTCGGCAGCGAGATCGTCAGGACGCCGTCCTTGAACGACGCCTCGGCCTTGTCTTCCTCGACGTCCTGCAGCGGAATCTGCCGCTCGAAGGCGCCGTAGTAGCGCTCGGTGAAGTATTTTCCTTCGTCTTTGCGCTCGTTCTTCTTCTCGCCGCGGATGGTGAGGACGCCGTTCTTGATTTCGACGTTGACGTCCTTTTCCGTCATGCCCGGCAGCTCGGCCGACACGGTCAGCGCCTTGTCGGTCTCGTTGAGCTCGAGCTTCGGCCAGCCGAAGCGGCCTTCCATGAGCGGCGAAAGGTCCGACCCGCCGAAGCCGCGGAGGGCCTGGTCGAACAGACGGTTCATTTCGCGGTGGAGCGTCATGAACGGATCGTAGTCGCCACGTGACGTGGCGACGTCCTGGTTCCTCCAGGGAATGAGGTCGCGAACAGCCATGTTTTTTCTCCTTCCTTCGATGGTCTCCCGAGCGCGGAGGTCGCGTGCCTCCGCGCTCCTAGGCCAGCGCTCCAGATCGGCTTAAGCTGCTTCCTTCTGCTCGATCTGCGACGAAGGAGATGCGCCCGCGATCTGAATGCGGCGAGGCTTCATGGCTTCCGGAACCTCGCGCAACAGGTCGATCACCAGGAGCCCGTCCTTGAAGGACGCCTGCTTCACCTGGACGTAATCAGCGAGGTTGAACACGCGCCGGAACGGACGTGCGGCGATCCCCTGGAAGAGATATTCGCCGGCCGGCTTTTCGGGCTTCCTCCCTTCGACGGTGAGCGCATTCTGCTCGGCCGTCACAGTGATGTCGTCCGCGCCGAACCCTGCGACGGCCAACGTGATCCGGTAGTGATCCTCGTTGGAGCGTTCGATGTTGTAGGGGGGATAGTTGTCCTCGTTCGTCTGGCGCAGTGTGCTGTCGACGAGGTCGGCCAAGTGGTCGAAGCCGATGGTGGAGCGCCACAGGGGCGCGAAGTCAAACGTGGTCCTCATAACCAAGTCCTCCAAAGAGCAAGATGGGTACGAAGGAGCGCAGGGCGGAAATCCAGACGGGTCCGAAGTTTCCAGACCGGCGCCCGTGCCGGACCCAATCTGGCGTCCGGCACACCGCTCTCGCGGCAAGGAAAAAACTAGAAAAGCGCAAAAGCGTTTCAAGAGGCCGTCGAAAAAAATTGGACGGCGCGCAGGACGCGGAAGGAGTCAGGACCGATGGCGCAGAGCGCGCGCGGCGGCGGATCATGCGGAACAATTCGGTTCTTTCGCAATTTTGCGTTCGCCGCCGGAACGACATCGCGGGCGCCGAAACCAGGGCCCAAGGTTTCGCTGGCGGAGCTCGCACCAGAATTGCTCCTTGGAGGATTGGCTATGAGCAGTCTGTCGCTTCTGTCGCAAGTTCCCGCCGTCCGTTCGGAGGCTGGGCTTTCTCGCTATCTGACCGCGATCCGCGAATTTCCGCTGCTCGAACCCGCCGATGAAACGTCGTATGCGCGTCGGTGGCGCGAACATGGAGATCGCGAAGCGGCCTATCGCCTCGTCACAAGTCATCTCCGCCTGGCGGCCAAGATTGCGCTTCGCTACCGCGGCTACGGACTGCCCGTTGGCGACCTGATTTCGGAAGCGAATGTCGGTCTCATGCAGGCGGTCAAGAGGTTCGATCCCGACAAAGGGTTCCGGCTCGCCACGTACGCGATCTGGTGGATCAAGGCGACCGTGCAGGAATACGTCCTGAGGTCTTGGTCCTTGGTAAGGATGGGTACCACGCCCGCACAAAAGAAGCTTTTCTTCAACCTGCGCAAGCTCAAGAGCCGGCTCGGCGTTCGGGACGACGCCGAGTTGACGGCCGACCAGGTCGAGTATGTCGCCCAGGATCTCGGCGTCTCCGATCGCGACGTCGTCGAGATGAACGGCAGGATGCGGGGCGACATGTCGCTGAACGTGCCCGTCACTGAAGATGGCTCTCCGGGGGAGATGCTCGACCTGGTGAGCGACGATTCCCCGGATCCGGAGACGCTGATAGCCGAAGCGGAGGACCGGCAACGCGCCCGTGCCGCCGTTAGCCGCGCTCTGACTGCTCTGTCTGAGCGCGAACGGCGCATCATCGAGGCGAGATTCATGGCCGAACCGCCGTCGACGCTCGACGAACTCGCTCGGAATCTGCGCGTCTCGCGCGAGCGCGTGCGTCAGATCGAAGGCCGCGTCCTGCAGAAGATCAGGGCGGCCGTCACGGCCGAGATGGAAGGCAGCTCTCAGCGCCGCGATGGCAGCCGCGAGAGTCCGGTCGCTGCGCCCAGGCCTCGGCTACGACTGCCGGTCGGCACCCGCCGCGCATGAACGGTCCGACCGTCGCCTGTGATCGCGTGGATGACGCGAAGCCTCGCTTCGCGGAGCGCATCGACGGCCGCGATTTTCATTGGGCGCCCTCCCACGTCGGTTCCTGACGACGGCGAGGTCGTCACGGATCGCCGAACGGGCGCGGACCTTCGCAATTGCAGCAGTACCGTTAAGCTCAAAAACACCAAGGACGTTTACGTGCCGTTCGACACTCGTCCCCTAGCTTATTGATCGGCTGGGGACTTCTCGATGGGCTTACTCTCCCGAACGCGCGGCGCTTTCTCCATCGGCAGTACGAACGACCAGCTCGGTCGTTCGTTGCTCGTCGGGCAATTCCACGTGCTCCGGAAACAGATACCGGTTCTCTACGCCGTTCTGCTGGTCGACAGTATCAGCGTAGGGCTCGTGCTTCCATCCACGGTATCCGCCTGGCTCCGATTTGCGCTGCCCGCAGCACTCCTTGCCATCTGCCTCATTCGACTGATCCAATGGATCCGCTTGAACGGCGTCGACTTCACCCCCGAGGAGGCCTTTCGACAGCTCGTCAGAACCCGGCTCGTGGCGGTGGTGCTCAACACCGGGTTCGTGCTCTGGATTCTGGCGCTGTTCTGGGCCGTCGATCCCAGTCTCCGCGCACCCGTGGCGCTGCTCGTGTTCATGGGCTGCGTCGGCACCGCCTATTGCCTCGGCAGCTTCCCGCCGGCCTCCCTGCTAACCATGTTGATCGCCGGCGGCCCCATCGCGGCGGTGCTGCTGATCTCAGGGGACGGGATGATGATCTCGCTCGGGATCAATCTGCTGCTGCTCCTCGTCCTGCTCGGCCGAATGATCAACACCAACTTCCGGTCCTTCGTTCAACTGGTTCAAACCCATGGCAGGTTGACGGAAGAAGGCGAGCGCGCAAGGGCTGCGGAGCAGACCGCTACCGCCTTCGCCGAGCGCTTCGACACGGCCCTGAACAACATGTCCCACGGACTTTGCTTCTTCGACGAGGACCAGCGCCTGATCGTCTGCAATCGCCCGTACCTGGAGATCTACGATCTCGATCCCGAGATGGTCCAGCCGGGCATGAGGCTGAACGACATCGTCGACCTTCGCTATTCGGTCGGCAGTGCACCGAAGATGTCGAAGCAGGACTATCTGATCTGGCGCAACAGCGCTCCGGTGATCGCCCAGCAATCGGACACCACGGTCGAACTGACCAACGGGCGCATCGTCCGCATCCGGCATCGCCCCATGGAGGGCAAGGGCTGGGTCGCGACCCACGAGGACATCACCGAGCGTCACCGGACCGAGGCCGCGCTCGCCGAGGCCAAGGTCGCAGCCGAGCGGGCCGAAGCCGCTGCCCGCGCCGCACACACTCATCTTACTGAGGCGCTGGACGTAGTCCCCGAAGGGCTCGCGGTCTTCGACAAAGAGGACCGCCTGGTGCTGTGGAACCGGCAGTACGCGGAGGTCTACGCGGCGAGCGAGGAGGCCCTCGCGAGCGGGACGCCGTTCGAAAACATTCTCCGGGTCGGCCTCGCGCGAGGACAGTACCCTGAAGCGATGGGCCAGGAACAGGAGTGGCTTGCCGAGCGCATGGCCCGGCACATGCTGCCCAGGCACACCCACGAACAGCATCTGGCCGGTGACCGGTGGATCCGCGTCGAGGAGAGACGGACCTCCGACGGCGGAAGCATCGGGGTCAGGATCGACATCACCGATCTGAAGCGGCGCGAGGCGTCCTTCCGCCTTCTTTTCGAGGAGAACCCGCTTCCGATGTGGGTGGCGGACACGAAGACGCGGCAACTGATCGCCGTGAACGGCGCGATGTGCCGCCATTATGGCTATCGGCGCGAGGAGCTCCTCTCCATGACCGAGCAGCAGCTCGAGTGGGGAGAGCCGGACGACGGGTCGGAACGCGACTGCGAGCTGCAGAGAACCGCATGCGGCGAGGTGATCCAGGTCGTGATCGAGTCCCGGCCGCTCGTTTACGACGGACGCGCTGCTCACGTATGCGTCGCCTTCGACGTCACCGAGCGCAACCGGACCCAGGAGAAGATTAGCTATCTGGCTTGCCATGACGCCCTGACCGAATTGCCAAACAGGGCGGCGCTGGATCAGCATCTCGAAGCCGCGATCGACCGAGCGCAGGTCACCGGCAACGGCCTCGCCGTGCTCTGCATCGATCTCGACCACTTCAAGGAAATCAATGACCTGTTCGGCCACGCGGTCGGGGACGCCGTGCTTCGCGAAGTCTCGATACGCCTTCAAGAGGCAGCGAGAGGTTCTTACGTGGCCCGCGTCGGCGGAGATGAATTCATCGGCATCACCGAGGAAATGCCGTTACCGGCAAGCGCTGAACTGCTGGCGACCAGGATGCGCGCCGCCTTCGAACGTCCGATCGAAGTCGAGGGTCACGCCCTGAACGTCGATCTCTGCATCGGCGTGGCCGCGTTCCCGAGGGACGCGCACGACGCCGTCTCGCTGCTGGCGAACGCCGATGCTGCCCTTTATCGGGCCAAGCACGAGGGCAGAGGCGCGATCCGCCTGTTTACAAGCGCCATGGACCAGCAGCTTCGGGACCGTCGGGCCATCGAACACGACCTGCGGTTCGCGGTCGAGCGGGGCGAACTCTATCTGGATTACCAGCCGCAACAGCACAGGGATGGCCACATCACGGGATACGAGGCGCTCGTTCGCTGGCGACATCCCGTCCGCGGGATCGTCCCTCCCGGAGAATTCATCTCGATCGCAGAGCAGAGCGGCTCGATCGCGCAGATCGACGACTGGGTGCTGATGGAGGCATGCAGGGAAGCCGCCTCGTGGGACCAGTCCCTAAGGGTGGCGGTCAACGTCTCCGCAGCGCAGTTCCGCCGGGATAACCTTGATGTGCAGGTCCGGCAGGCCCTGCGGGAGAGCCGACTTCCGGCGTCCCGCCTGGAGCTCGAGATCACCGAAGGCGTCTTCATCGAGGATATTGCGCGTGCCAAGAAGGCGATGCAGTCTCTCAAGAACCTCGGCATATTGATTGCGCTGGACGACTTCGGAACTGGTTATTCCTCCTTGTCATACATCGAGGCGTTTCCTCTGGACAGGATCAAGATCGATCGGTCCTTCGTCGCCTCGCTCGGGCAGAGCGAGCGGTCGGTGGCCATCGTACGGGCCGTGATCGGCCTCGCCCATGGGCTCGGCATACCGGTGCTCGCGGAGGGGATCGAGACCGACCCGCAAATGTCGCTTCTCCTGCAAGAGGGTTGCGACGAGATGCAGGGATACCTGATCGGCCGGCCTGGAAGCTTGGCCACTCCAAAGAAGGACAAGAAGCTCCGACTGCGCGGCGTCTCGTGAATCCCAGCCGCCGAGCGCGCGCGACACCACGAAGTTCAGTCGCGGTCGGGGCTAAGTCATGCTTCGCCGGTGCCGGAGATCGTCGAGGGCGGGGTTGTGCGCGGCGGCGGCAGCGGCCTGGCGCGTCCGGCAGGTTTGGTCTTGGCGTCGTATCTCTTGGCCAAATCGAGCAACCGCCTTCGTGTGAACGGGTCCGCCTTCTCCGCCAGGTCTCGTGCGCGCTGCGCGAAGCCGCTGAAGTCTTCCATGACGCCACCCCACAACATTGCCGAAGGCCGATCTTCGATGATCGGCGAGGTTTACGTCAAGACATTGCTTGTGCCCGCCTGCCAAGCGGCACTACGCTGAAACTCCCGCGGGGGAAAGCCAAATGTCACTACATTCGATCGGAAGCCGTGCCCTCACTGCGGGCGGCCCATGAACGGCGCCGAACGGTCGCCGGCGGACAGGCCGCCCGTGTCGGCGGCCACTGACCCGTAGCGTCAACCGTCGCAAAGCCAGGACTGGCAAGTTCGTCCCGGGCATACCAACTTGTTTTGTAGATGCCACACATCGGGAGGTGCGCGTGTCGACGGTCGCAAAGCTGCTTGCGCGGAAGGAGCGGCTTCTAGAGCAGCTCGAGAGCAACCCGGGCCCGAACGAACGCGAGGAGATCGAGAGGCTGCTCGCGCAGATCGAGACCGCGCTGAGCCTGCTCGCTGCAGGAGATGCTGCCGCCCCAAGCGAGGAATGATCCCAGCTCGTGTCCGTCACAACGCGCTGAGATCGTCCGGCACCTCGCCGAACTTTCGGATCACCTTGGCGTCGCCGAAATCGCCGCTGGACGGGTCTCCGGTCGGGGAGAAAGGACTCTGTCTTCTCTCGAAAAGGATGCGCGCCGCTTGAGATACTCCGGCGTCTTCCCAGGACGAGATCGCTCGAAATCCTTCGCGATCAGCGATGATGTTTCGCGAACAGATCGGGCGGGTCCGACCGTGGCCAGCTGCCGTCGCAGATCCCCGATTGCCACGGACCTTTACGGCCTCGAAGCGGCACTCCACAGCATAAAGTGGTAGTTAAAATTAGCTCGTAATTCGCAATGTTACCTCAGCGGACTGGTGCTACGCTGTGTCTAGCGGGGGACTAACAATTGGCGATCTACCGAATACTTCAAAACTCACCCCTAGGGCCTGAGGAGATCACGCGGCTTTCCAAAGCTTACGAACAGGCCCTGCGCACGATTGGCGTGCAGGATCGGAACGACCCTCTCACCGAATTGATTGCCAAGAAGATTATCGAGATCGGTCAGACCGGCCTCAAGGACCCGGCCCAAATCTGCGTTCGGGCCGTCGAGGCACTGGGCCTGCCGAAAGGATAATTGCCCTGGGAATGGCCGTGGTGCGCCGACACGCAACGCGAGGCGCCCGAGGGGTCGGCATCGGCATGGGACCTGAGTTGGCGCCTTTCCTTAGCCGGGGACTGCCGCGGCCTGGACGCATTTCCAGTGGTTTCAAGGCGTGGCCGCCCGCGCTAGAGGCCGTCGACCCTGGCTTCGGATTCAGAGGAGCAGCAGTTCGGCGGCAGCGGCTACGACGCGGCACCGCGACCTCTGAGGACCAGATTTTCGAAACGACAGCGCGATGATGGTGAGGTGAGGCCGTCGACGAACTCCGGCGCCTTCTCGGTCGCGGCGCTCCCTCATGGAACTCCCCTCCAATGAATGCCGCAGAGCCCGACCTGCCGCCGATCCCTCCGGAGAAGCGGCCGCAGGATCCCGGCATGGACGGGAGCGACATACGGTTCGAAGGAGAGCACGCCGGTCGAACATCCCGACACCATGCCACAGGTAATCTAGGTGACCGATGCCGAGGGGCGGAAGGCCGCATACGCCTCCCCGCTTTGATCCTGCGATGGGCTCATCGAGCGCAGAGAGGGGAAGAGGCGACCTTCTGTCTTGTCATTGGTTGGACGACATTGTCCTTGATTGGATTCAGGTGGACTTCGGTTGCTGGAGCTAGCTCGAACTAGCCCATGATGGATTGGAACGAGAATTCAGGATTGGCAATCGGTTAGAGGGCCGCGTGTTGAGCACCATCCAGCGGGAGATCAAGAAAAATCCCTCGGAGGCTAGCATCGCGCACTCGTTCGACTATCGGCCGACCGAGTTTTGCACTAAAGCGTTAAGGTGCCGGGAGAGGCCGCAGGGGAGGTCTCGGCAGCTCGCGCGAGATCGCCGCAGAGACACGAGCGCCGGTTCTCACCTTCTGCAACTTCTCGGGACGGCTGGTCCACTGCGTGCTGATCAACTATCCCACCATAAGCGCATGCCTGAAACGACATCCCAATGACCGCTGACGGTATCGGCTGATAGTTGGCCAAAGCCCAAGAGGAGACCGTTTCGCCTTGGTGTGGTTTATTGCGTCGATTGATTCCGATAGTTGCTGAAGGTGCCAAGCCTGAGAGCGTCGCAAATTTTCCTGTGAACTCAAGACCGAAGAATTCGGGCGGGTATACCGTCGGCATTAGACCGTCAGCTTTGAGGATTTGTGCTTGGAAATCAACGCGAAAACGTCTTCGTAAATCATTGAGTGGGAGTAGTGTGATCGGATGCTGCTGCGCGGTTTGGCGTAGGCTTCGTAGGTGCTCCATTGGCATGTCGACTGTCGTGGACCTCGACTTAAAACCGATCCACGTCGCCGTCAAACTCCGGTTTGGCTGATATCGAGCTGCGGCGTGCTACAGCGTGCAGAAGGGCCGGAGTCGTTTGGAAGGTCTACGGGGAAGGAAGCCACGCGTCGGCCAGCCGTGGTCGGGCCGAAACGCTGGCCGGGCTCATTGCGCAGGATCCATCAACGTTTTTAGCGGAAGGGCATGCTTCACGATCGGAGATTTAAGAACGATGTAGCTAAAGTACTTCTCGATCCCAACATTGCGCTCGAGCAAGTTTTCCATTCGCTCTTGATAGTGATTGATATTACGACACACAAAACGGAGCAGGTAATCGTAGCCGCCGCTGACGAGATGACATTCCATAAGCTCGTCGACGTTGCGCATGTTAGCCTCGAACTTTACGAAATCCTCCTTGCGATGATCAACAAGCGTGATTTCGGTAAAGACTGTGATGCTCTCGGTTAGTTTGGACAGATTGATCTGAGCGCCGAAGCCCGTGATGTAGCCGGCGGCTTCGAGCCGCTTCACGCGCTGCAGGCAAGGGCTTGCGGAGAGACCGACGGCTTCCGCGAGATTCGCGTTCGTCATCCGCCCGTCCTTTTGCAATTGGACGAGGATGTTCAGATCAATACGATCGAGCTTCGTAGCACCGTTCATGGGATCGCCTCCATACGGGCCGCCGATTTACGGATGGCCAGACACCTGGCAGCTTTTTCCCGGCTGGTTTCTCAGGTCCACGGGCGGCCGAGCATTTCGTCTCGTTCGGGATGCCGGAGCACGGATGAATATAGCGGCAGGCCATACATTGAGAGAGGGTTCGGACACTTAAGTGTCCGGCGTCGCCGAAGTTCGGGCGCCGACGCGGTAGAAGTCACTGGTTTGCCGTCGCCGTTTGACGGTTACCTCTTTATGAACCAGTCCGACTCCGCCGGTCGATCGAAAGGTACTGACGATGTCTCGACGAGCACTTGAGCTTTTCTCGGAGGCCGCAGATCACGTGCGGTCCGATTTCGGGCCGGAAAAAGCGTACGGGTTGGTCGAGAGCGCCCTGAGCGATCTCGTCGGTTTCAGGCTTTTGACGATTTTGCGCGTCGAAGGCAATTTGGTACGTCGAATGCACACCAGCGATCCGGCAGGTTACTCCGTCGGTGGGACGAAGGACATAACGGCAGATGCGTGGTTACGGGCCATGCTCGACGCCGGTCGTCCCGTCGTCAGCGAAACGCCCGAACTGGTGCGCGAACGCTTTCCCGACCACGACGCGATATTCTCGCTCGGCTGCGGCGCGGTGCTCAACGTTCCCGTGGTGGGGGCGGGAGTAACGCTCGGCAGTCTTAACCTTCTTCACGAAGCGGGCCACTATAGTCGTGAACACGCTTTGGTCGTCCGTCCGTTTGCGATGCTGCTGGCGTTGGCGTGGACCGCCGAGTAGCGGAAGGCGGAAGCTTTCCGAGCCAGGCTCGGTATGCGAGGAGCCGGACGCCTGCGCATCCGGCCCCCACGATCGGACGGCCTAAGCGACGGCCTTCACGCTCTCGGCCGAGAGCGCGGCATCGATGATCCCGACAGCTCTGTCGAGATCTTCCTCCGACACGACCAGCGGAGCCAGGAATCGGATGACGTTGCGGTGAACGCCGCATTTGATTACCAGAAGCCCTCGCTGGCGCGCGGAATCGATCACGCGCTGCGCCCGGTCCGGATCCGGAGTCTTGCTCTTCTGGTCGGTGACCAGTTCGATCGCCTGCATGAAGCCCAAGCCACGCACGTTGCCGACGATCGAGTGCTTCTTCGCCAGATCGCGCAGTCCTGCCTGTAGGCGTTGGCCGAGCTTTTCGGCGTGATCGAGCAGCCCATCATGCTCGAAGGCTTCGAGTACCGCGAGCGCCGCCGCACAACTGACGGCGTTGCCGCCGTAGGTGCCGCCGAGACCACCGGGCAGGGGAGCGTCCATGATCTCCGCGCGGCCGACGACGCCGGAAAGCGGGAAGCCGCCGGCCAGACTCTTAGCGACCGTCACCAGGTCGGGCTGGATCCCGGAGTGTTCGAAGCCGAAAAGCTTGCCGGTCCGGCCGAAGCCGGTCTGGATCTCGTCGGCGATCAGGACGATGCCGTGGCGCTTCGTGATCTCGCGCAACGCCTTGAGGAATGGCGCCGGCGCCGGGAGGAAACCGCCGTCGCCCTGCACGGGCTCGATGATGATCGCGGCGACGCGATCGGGAGCGATCTGCGTCGCAAAGACCTCGTCAAGAGCTTCGAGCGCGCGCTCGGTCGTCATGTCGCGATAGGCGTCCGGGAATGGCGTGTGGAAGATCTCGGAGGCGAACGGTCCGAAGTTCTGCTTGTAGGGCTGGCTCATCCCGGTGAGGCTAACGCCCAGCATGGTACGGCCATGAAAGCCGCCCCGGAATGCGATAATGGCGGAGCGGTTGGTGTAGGCGCGCGCGATCTTGACGGCGTTCTCGACGGCCTCGGCGCCGGACGTCAGGAAGATGCTCTTATAGGCTTCTCTCTTTCCGACCAGGGTGTTGAGCTTCGCGGCGAGATCAAGATATGGTCGATACGCAGCAACCTGGAAGGCCATATGCGTGACGTCCTTGAGCTGCTTCTCCACCGCGGCCACGACGCGCGGATGGTTGTGCCCGACATTGAGCACGCCGATGCCCGCCACGAAATCCAGATACTTATTGCCGTCAACGTCCCAGACGTACTCCCCTTGAGCACGAGCGACGGTGATCGGGTGCGCAGTGAGAACACCGCGCGGCACGTTGGCATTGCGCAGCGCGTTGAGTTCTGCGGCGGTGGATTGAGCGGCTGACATGGCGTGATCCCTTGCTGGTGTATTGGCCTGGCCACCGGAGCCGGCCTTGACGGGATCCTAAGCACCTCGCATCGATCAATTTGCCGAAGACGGCGTCCAGACAGCATGCTCTGTCGTCGTTGGATCGCCAAACCGCAGGCCGTGCTGCGGCACGCGCCTAGAATATCGGCTCGCCGACCGCGACCCCGCTGCGGGGGCTCAGCACGATCACCTTCCCATCGGCATCTTTCGCGCCGAGGATGAGAAGTTCAGACGTGAAACCGGCGATGTTCTTTGCGCCGAGATTGCAGACGCAAACGACGAGGGTGCCGACCAACGCTTCCGGGGTGTAGTTCGTGATCTGGGCGCTCGACCACATGATCCGGTCGGCCCCGACGTCCACGCCCACCTTATAGGAGGGATTTCTAGCTCTGGGGAACGGCTGGACTTCGACGACCTTGCCGATCCGGATGTCGAGACGCGCGAAGTCGTCGTAGGTGGCCAAGGCCTTGAGATCGGTCATTCCGTATCACTCCGTGGATCCGTGCGGTAGGCGCGGAAGCTCATTAGACCACCTCGCGGCAGCAGGACATTCTGTAAGAGACGCTTAGACGGCATTATTCGCGCGTCGGGCCAGATTCATCGGCAGAGCCTGTCGGGGCGACGGTGCCATGCTGAGGGCCTCAATTCTGGAGGTCTCCATGTCGCTGCGCGAGCGTTTGAAGGATTCGAGTCTATTCCGTGAGCAGGCTTTCGTGGGGGGCGTCTGGGTCGACGCCGCTGCGGGCGCCAAGGTCCCGGTGATCGATCCCGCCACCGGCGCCGAGATCGGCACGGTGCCGGCCCTGGGTGCGGAGGAGACCAGACGTGCGATCCAGGCGGCCGAGGAGGCTTGGCCGGCCTGGCGTGCGCTGCCCAGCAGCGAACGAGGACGGTTGCTGGAACAGTGGTGTAGACTGATGCTCGACAACATCGACGATCTTTCCACGATCATGACGGTCGAGCAGGGAAAACCGCTGGCGGAATCCGCTGGCGAGATCCGCTACGGTGCCGGCTTCATCAAATGGTTCGCGGAAGAGGCGCGCCGACTCTACGGCGACACCATACCTGCGCCGACGTCGGATCGTCGGATCATCGTGCTTCGTGAGCCGGTGGGTGTTTCCGCCGCGATCACACCGTGGAATTTCCCCAACGCGATGATCACCCGCAAGGCAGGCCCGGCCCTTGCCGCCGGTTGTCCGATCGTCGCCAAGCCGTCCGAATTGACGCCATTCTCCGCACTTGCGTTGGCGGTCCTCGCCGAGCGCGCCGGTATTCCGAAGGGTGTGTTTTCGGTGGTGACCGGAATGCCTCAGGAGATTGGAGGCGAACTCACTTCGCATCCTTCGGTACGCAAGCTTTCCTTCACCGGGTCGACGCGCGTGGGCCAACTCCTGATGCAGCAGTCGGCCTCGACGGTCAAACGCGTCAGTTTCGAGCTCGGCGGCAACGCGCCCTTCATCGTATTCGACGACGCTGACGTCGATCTCGCCGTCTCCGGATTGATGGCGAGCAAGTTCCGGAACGGCGGCCAGACCTGTGTCTGCGCGAATCGCGTTCTCGTTCAGGATAAGATCTACGACAAGTTCGCCGACCGTCTGCTGGCCGCGACGTCGAAGCTGGTCGTCGGCAGCGGTCTGCGCGAGGGAGTCACGATCGGGCCGCTGATCAACCGCGCCGCGGTCGACAAGGTCCGCCGCCATATCGACGACGCGCTCTCGAACGGCGCCTCCCTGATGCTGGGAGGAAAGACGGGGACCAAGGACCAGTTCGTCGAACCTACGGTCCTTTCGAACGCGACCGCGGATATGCAGTTGGCCAACGAGGAGACCTTTGGGCCCGTCGCTCCGTTGTTCCGCTTCAAGCACGAAGACGAAGCGATCCAGATAGCCAACGCAACTCCCTACGGATTGGCGTCCTACTTCTACACCTCAGAGATCAATCGCTCCTGGCGCGTCGCCGAACGGCTCGAGTTCGGCATGGTGGGTCTGAACACCGGCTCGGTCTCGCTAGAAGTCGCGCCGTTCGGCGGCATCAAGCAGTCGGGCATCGGCCGCGAGGGCTCGAAGTTCGGCATCGACGAGTATCTCGAGATCAAGGCGTTCCACATCGGTGGACTGTCCGCCCAATGAGCAGGAGCGCCACCGACCGATCAGCCTGTCAGAAGCCTCTGCACCAGGTCCGGCGTGTTCGTGACGCTGTACTTGCGGAGCAGGCGCGTCTTGTAGATGTCGACCGTTCTCGGACTGATTCCGAGGGAGAGGGCTGCTTCCTTGCCGGTCTTTCCTTCGATCAGAAGGGCGGCGATGTCGCGCTCGCGCGGCGTGAGAGAGCCGCCGATCGTGACCTTCTTCGGTTGGCGGCTCGAAAGCTCGGTGAAGACCCACAGCGTGTTCCGATGCGGATCTTTGGGCGTGTAGGTGAACCCACGCACGTGGACCCAGAACAATTCGCCGTCGAGGCGGCGCATGACGCGATCGTCGGAGAACACCTTTTCCTTCGCCAGCAGCGGACCGACGCGCTGGCCGGCGCTTTCGAAATGCGTGTGGCTCGGATAGAGCCGCTCGAAGGTAGTACCGGTGAACTCGTTTGGCCTTCCGCCGAAGATCTCCGCAAAAGCCTTGTTGCACGCGGTGATGACGCGATTGCTGGCGATGGCCTGGCCGACGGGCGCGTCCTGAAACGCGCGGCGATAGTCGATGTCGGCGGACGCAGCTTTCATGTTTCTTCCCCGGCCTCTGGTTCTGGTCGAACACTTAAGTGTCCGACACCTATAGCATTAAGTGTATAGGTCTGCGTAACCTAATGGAATAGGTGATGGGTGGAAACATCGAAATAAAAGCGCCGGAAAAATCCGGCGGATACGGCGCAAAGGCGTGCCGAACCCTTCATCCGTCCGGTGGAACGTCATGAGGTGTGCCGATGACGACGTCAGCGTCGTTGCTTGAGGTGAACGATATCAGGGCGAGCTTCGGCGGCGTCCGCGCCCTCGACGGCGCGAGCTTTTCCGTCCAAGCGGGCACCATCACCGGTCTGATCGGCCCCAACGGCGCCGGTAAGACGACCATCTTCAATTGCATCTCCGGGCTCGTCGACGGGTTCTCGGGCGCCGTGCGCTTCGACGGCGCCGATATCTCCCGTGCTCGTCCCGAAGTCGTTTCGCGATCCGGTCTGGTGCGTTCGTTCCAGCTTGCGCGCGGATGCCCGCTCATGACGGTCTTCGAACATCTCATGCTGTACGGACCGCGGCAGGCGGGAGAGGGTGTGCTTCGCGCGCTCACGAATCCCGGCGCGGTCCGCCGACAGGAAGAGGAATTGCGCGAACGCGCCCACGCGGTCGCCAAGCGCCTTCGGCTTGACCACGTGCTCGATAATCTCGTCACCGACCTGTCCGGAGGACAGAAGAAGCTGCTGGAGATCGGGCGGGTACTCCTCGCGGATCCCAAGATGGTCCTGCTCGACGAGCCGATGGCCGGGGTCAATCCGACCCTCGTTGGCGAAATCGCCGAGCAACTCGCCGCGATCGGAGAGTCGGGCGTCACCATCCTTCTGATCGAGCACGAAATGGAGCTCATCGAGCGGCTCTGCGACGACGTCATTGTCATGGCGGACGGGAAGTTCCTGACGAGAGGCAGCTTCGACGAAGTGACGGCCGATCGTCGCGTGCAGGAAAGCTATCTTGGAGTGCAACTGCAATGACGACGCTGAACGCGAACGCGGTCTGCGGCGGCTACGCGACCGCCGATTTCATCGTGAAGGGCGTGGATCTCAAGGTCGCGCCCACTGATCTTGCCGTCATCATCGGGCCCAACGGCGCCGGCAAGTCGACATTCCTGAAGCTGCTTGCCGGGCTTCTGCCGAAGCGGACCGGCGACGTCTCGATCGATGGGACCGCACTCCCTGCCGGAGACGCCCATGCCGCCTGTGAACGCGGCATCAGCTTCGTGCCGCAGGAGCGGAACGTTTTCGGCAGCCTTTCGGTCCAGGAAAATCTGGAGATGGGCGGTTACCTGCTGCGATCCGGGTTGAAGGATCGGATCGAAGAGCAGTTGAACCGATTTCCGATGCTGCGCGGACGGCTTCGCGACAAGGCGGGAAATCTGTCCGGCGGTCAACGGCAAGTGCTGGCGATGGCCGTGGCTCTCATGACCAACCCGAGCGTCCTGCTCTTGGACGAACCCACAGCCGGCCTCTCGCCGGCGGCGGCGAAGGACATCTTCGTGCTGGTCCGCGACCTCGCGGCGAGCGGACTGGCGATCCTCATGGTCGAGCAGAATGCGCTCTTGGCGCTTGAATACGGAACGCGCGGCGTCGTCCTGGTCGCCGGCAAGAAGGTCCGCGACGCTGCTGCAGCCTCGGTGATGGAGGACGACGAGATCAGGCACCTGTTTTTGGGGCGGGCCGCGCCGGCGGCCGCGCACCGACATTGAATCATTGCAACCCGTGAACGGTGAGGAGTCGGACATGTCGAACTTGGATAGACGTACTTTCCTGCAGGCCGGCCTGGGCGTCGGCGGGCTCATGCTCTCGTCGAGCCTCACCCGCGCGTGGGCGCAGCAGGGCGATCCGATCAAGATCGGTCTGATCATCCCGCTCACCGGAGCGACCAGCCAGTTCGGCGCTACGATGGGCCAGGCGGCCAAGGTCGCGGTGACCGAAATCAACGGGGCGGGCGGCGTGCGCGGGCGCCCCGTTGAAATCGTGATCGAGGACGACCAGAGCAATCCGGAAGCCGCAGTCCGTGCGGCGCACAAGCTGATCGACGTCGACAAGGTGGTGTCCATCGGAGGTTCCTATGCCTCGGCGGTGACGTCGGCCATCGCGCCGCTGTGCTGGGAAGGAAAGACGACGCTGCTGACCTCGTCGGGGGCCGACAGCATCACCAAGTTGCCGCACCAGGGTTACATTTTCCGGACTTCGCCCACCGTCACGCTGCAGGGCACCAGCGTCGGCAAGTACGCGGTGGAACTCGGCGGCAAGAAGATGTTCTTTCTCGGTCCGCAAACACCCTTCGCGCAGTCGTACATCGACATCATCTCCGGAATCTTCAAGGCCGCCGGCGGATCCGGCAGCGGGTTGATCTACGAAGACAAGAAGTCGAGCTACAGGTCGGAGGTCGATCAGGCGCTCAAGGAGTCGCCGGACGTCATCGTTCTCGGCGGCTACGTGCCGGACACCTCGGTTGTCCTGAAGGATCTCTATCGCGCCGGCTACACCGGCAAGAAGCTCGGCTTCTCGTTCGGCATCAACGATGCGTTGACGAAGGCAGTTCCTGCCGAAGTCTCCGAGGGAGCATATTCCCTGATTCCGTCGGCAGCCGAGGATTCTGAAGCCTACAAGCGGCTCATCGGCAAGTTGGGCAGGGCTTCTCTCGATAGCTATTCCTGCCAGGTATACGACCACGTCGTTCTGACGTCGTTGGCGCTCGCGCGCGCGACTTCCGGTGCGGTGAACGGCACCGCGGTCCGCGACAATCTGCGCGCGATCTCGGCGGGCGAAGGCAAGCGGACCGACGACGCCGTCGATGCGCTCAAGACCGTCGTCGCCGGGGGGCAGGTGAACTACGACGGTCCGAGCGGTCCGCTCGAGTTCGCTGACAACGGCGACGTCAAGGGCGTCTTCTTCCGCTACGAACAGGTGCAGGGCGGCAAGCTCACGCTTCGCAAGGTCGGTTGACGCAACAAAGAGAGCGGACGCCATGTTGACCGACCTGCTGCAGTATTTGGTGAACGGACTGATCGTCGGCGCGCTCATCGCGTTGCCGGCGCTCGGTCTGACGTTGATCTTCAGCGTGCTGGGTTTCGTCAACTTCAGCGTCGCTGCGCAACTCACGGCCGGCGCGTACGCGGGCTGGCTCGCGAATACGACCCTCCATTTGCCTCTAGTGCCCGTTCTGGTCATCGCCTTCCTGGTCGCCGGCGCGCTTGGGGTCGTGACCGATCGCATCGCGCTTGCGCCGATCCGACGCAGGCCCAGCGCCCAGACTCCGCTGATGGTGGCGGTGGTCTCGATCGCGCTGAACATGGCGCTGGAAAGCGCCTATCGCTTCTCCTTCGGGAGCGGCCTGAACAGCTTCGACATGCCGATCGCCCGCGACATGAAGGTCGGCGGCATCCGCATCGGGCTGCAGCAACTGCACAATCTCGAGATCGCGATCGGGCTCGCCGTTCTTCTGGCGTTGTTCTTCTCGTTGACCAAGCTCGGCAAGGCCATGCGCGCCGTCGCCGACAACGCCGATCTGGCCCGTCTCAAGGGCATCGAGCCGGTCCGTCTCGCCAATCTCGCCACGTTCATCGGCATGGGCCTGGCGGGCGTCGGCGGGGCGCTGCTTGCGATCGACACCAGTGTCGATCCGTCGACGGGATCCAGGCTGATCCTCCTGATCTTCGCCGGCAGCGTCGTGGGTGGCCTGACGAGCCTTCCCGGCGCGGTCGCCGGCGCGCTGCTGATGGGCGTCATCGGCGAATTGGGTCTTCTGGTCCTCCCGCCGGTCTATCAGTCGCTGACTGCCTTCGTCGCGATCCTGATCACCCTGCTCGCGCGTCCGGGCGGCATCTTTTCCGGAGCCTCGGGGGTGCGAAAATGATCTCCTATCTGATCTTCGCCGGCACCATCGCCGGATTCTACTCTCTGCTTTCGCTGGGCCTGGTCACGGCATGGGGGCAGGGTGGACTGGTGAATCTCGGCCTGGTCGGGTTCGTAGGCTTGGGCGCCTATACGTCGGCCCTGCTTTCGGGCGCGGGTTATCCGATCTGGATCGACTGGGGCGCGGCCGCCGCGGTTTCGGCGGCGGTTGGCGTCGCGCTTTGCCTGGTGGTCCGGAACCTTCGCGGCGACTATCTCGCGATCGTGACCCTCGGCTTCGCGGAGATCCTGCGCCTGGCCGAAACGAACGAAAAATGGCTGACGAAGGGCAGCGACGGGATCTCGGGAATCGTTGCGCCGTTCAAGGCTCAACTCGGAGACAACTTCGCCGTCTTCTATCTCGTTCTGACTTGGGTTCTTGTCGGTATCGTTGCGTTCGTTCTCAATTGGCTTCTCCGAAGTCCCTTCGGGCGGGCGCTGCGCGCGGTGCGCGACGACGAGCAGGTCGCGGCCGTGGCTGGAAAGTCGGTCCTCCGGCTCAAGCTTCAGGCTTTCGGAATCGGTGCGGCCCTCTCGGGCCTCGGTGGCGCGCTCTATGCGCATTTCACCAGCTACATCGCGCCCGACGTCTTCATCACCCAATTGACCATCTACATCTTTCTCGCGGTCACCGTCGGCGGGTACACACGCCTCGCCGGCGCCGTGATCGGCTCGCTGGCCCTGGTCGCATTGCTCGAGGCGACCCGCTTCGTCGCCGCGTGGGTCCCGGGCCTGGACGCGGTGCAGGTCGCCTCGCTCCGCGAGTTCGCGATCGCCGCGACCCTGATCGTCGTCATGCAATTGCGGCCCGAAGGCGCGTTCCGCATGACCAACGAACGGTCGGGCCTTGGTGCTTCTCGCCCGGGTCCGGACGCCTGCTACGGAAAGAAGGCGATACTCGATGACGCAACCTGACCTCGACGGTGCCGGCGAAGAGTTCGCCAAGATGTTCGCCGCGGGCGGCCTGCCTCAGGTCGAGGCCGCGACGTCGCGGACCCGCGGGCGGGGGCCGTTCAAGCGGCTGGTGCTGCGCGGCGCCTCCATCATCGACGGTACCGGTGCTCCTCCCTGGGGGCCCGCCGACGTGGTCGTCGAGAAAGGCCGGATCACGGTGCTGAAGAAGGTCGGCACACCGAAGCTTCCGATCAATCCGCAGCGCCGTCCCGCAGCGGGCGACTTCGAGATCGACTGCACCGGCAAGTTCCTGACGCCCGGCCTGGTCGATGCCCATGCCCACATCGGCGCGCCGTTCCATGCAGAGAACGGTCCCATGCCGAGCGCCGACTACGTCTACAAGCTTTGGCTGGCGCACGGGGTCACGACCATCCGCGAGACGGGCTGCTTCAACGGCCTGCAGTGGACACTGCAGCAGAAGCAGGCGGCAGCCGAGCATCGCATCGACGCACCGCGCATTCTGGCCTACGCGCCCTTCCCGGGCACGAACGACTACATCAAGACGATCCACACTCCCGACGACGCGCGCAATTGGCTTCAAGCGGTCAAGGACCGGGGAGCGGACGGCATCAAGTTCTTCGGAGCCCCGCCGGCGATGATGAAGGCCGCTCTGGAGCAATGCGCCAGCCTTGGCTTGCGGAGTTGCTGTCATCACGCGCAACTGGCCGTCGGCAGGATGAACTCGCTGAGAACGGCGCAATGGGGGTTGACGAGCACGGAGCACTCCTACGGAATTCCCGAGGCGCTCCTGGACGGTCAGACGCTGCAATCCTTCCCGCCAGAGTACGACTACAACGACGAATACCTGCGCTTCTCGACCGCCGGACAGACGTTCCTGCAG
Organism: Bradyrhizobium sp. Unk1; assembly: GCF_059512345.1. NCBI lineage: Bacteria > Pseudomonadati > Pseudomonadota > Alphaproteobacteria > Hyphomicrobiales > Nitrobacteraceae > Bradyrhizobium > Bradyrhizobium sp. Unk1. Next base: position 159,122 of record NZ_JCAMOP010000013.1, on the reverse strand, counting down.
GCGGCTAAGCCCGGATCGCAGAAGTGGAACGACGTCCTCCACGCATTTCTTGAGGCCGGGCACACCTTCGTCCCCACCTTCAACGTCTACGACGGCAACCGAGACCTGATGCGGACCCGCCGGGCGGATTGGCACGATCGCTTCACCGATCCGACCCTCTGGGCCTACTTCCAGCCGCAGCGCGGTGGACACGGTGCGTATTGGTACCGTTGGTCGACGACCAACGAGGTCGAATGGCGCGAGACGTTCCGTCTGTGGATGAGGTTCGTCAACGACTACAAGAATCTCGGCGGGCGCGTGTGCGTCGGGTCCGACTCCGGCTTCATGTTCCAGACTTACGGCTTCGGCCTCGTCCGCGAGCTCGAACTGCTTCAGGAGGCCGGCTTCACTTCTCTCGAGGTCTTGCGGGCAGCGACGACGTGGGGCGCGGAACTTCTCGGCATCCAGGACGACGTCGGAACGCTGGAAGTCGGAAAGCTCGCCGACATCCTTGTGCACGACGAGAATCCGCTCAACGACTTCAAGCTCCTCTACGGGACCGGTGCGATGCGACTGGACGATCCGTCGGCGTCGGTCGTGTGGAAGCGCAGCATCTCCAGCGTCATCAAGGAGGGCTCCGTCTTCGATCCGGCCGAGCTACTCGCCGACGTCGAGGAAATGGTCAAAGCGCGCAGGAGAGCGGCGTGAGAACCGGATCGCCCCCGACGCCCGAGTTCGTCCTGCTGACCGGCAGCCTCGGTAGCGGCAAGACGACACTACTTTGCGACTATCTTTCGCTGCCCGATTCCGCCGACACCGGCGTGATCGTGAACGAGGCTGGCGAGATCAACGTCGACGGAGCCGTCGTGTCCTCAGGACGGCGCGATCTGCCGATGACCTTGCTGGGGAACGGTTGCGTATGCTGCTCGTTCGGTGACGACCTCCATTCGGCGATCGACGAGTTGCTCGCCGCGCGGCGGCAATCGGGCGCAGGCGAGTTCCGCCGAATCATCCTGGAGACCAGCGGCCTGGCTATGCCTAGCCCCATTTTGCGCTCGCTGATGCGCTACGACAGGGCTGAATATCGGCTTCGCATCGTCTCGACTCTCGATGCGGTCGCCCCCCGCGCGGACGACGTGACGTTTCCGATCCGGTCGGCGCAATTGACTGCCGCCCAATCCATCGTCCTGACCAAGCTCGACCGGGTAACTCATGGCGCGAGAGGGGCCGCCGAGCGCGTCGCCGGAGAGTTCAATCCGGCCGCCGTTCTGGTGACGACCGAAGACAGATCGGCTCGCGCTCGCGCGGCGTTTGCGCCGAGCGAACTCGAAGCAAAGAAGGTGGCGAGCCAATTTCAGGCGATCGCCGCCACCGACCACTCGCGGCTTGGCGTCTTCTTCGCGGAATGGCCCGGCTCCGTTCCGTGGGCGGATTTGGGTGACTGGCTCGAGGATCTCGCCGGGCTTTGCGGCGATCGATTGCTGCGCGTGAAAGGATTGGTGTCGGTGGGAGGCGCCCCCCGACCGATCCTGATCGACGGCGTCGGCACGACGTTTGCCGAGCCCCGCTGGACGGACGCCGACCTCGCAGCGGGACGAGGCATTGTCATCATCGCCCGCGACGTCCGCCTGAATGAACTGACCGAGATGTCTGGTGCCTATTCGCCGAACGTCAGGCCGTCCCTGAAAGCTACGTCGAGCGCGCTGCCTGAGCGCCACTGAAGGACGGTCGATGTCTCGCGGACCAGAAACTTCGGACGCCTCAGCGGCCGTCGCCGAGTTCCAGCGGATAGACGACCGCGCCGGCGTTCAGCAGGTTCGATGGATCGAAGGCGGTCTTGATCCGGCGCATCGCGGCGACGCGCCCGGCATCGCCGTACTTCTCCAAGAGATGCCTCTTGAACCGGCCGACGCCATGTTCAGCGCTGAAGGTGCCGTCGAGGGAGGCCGCGATGTCGTAGAGCTTCAGGGACAGACCGTTCTCGATCTCGCGGCTGAATTCGATCCGATCGAGGCCCGGCGGGACGAGAACGTTGTAATGGAGATTGCCGTCGCCGACGTGGCCGTAGACGGAGAGTTCGAGGTCGGCGGCATGGCTCCGCACCTGAGCGCCGGCGAGGTCCAGAAAGCGCTGAATGGCGGAGAGCGGAACGGAGATGTCGTGCTTCACGGACCCGTTGCGGCGCTTCTCGCCCTCGGGAATCGTCTCGCGCACCTCCCACATCGCCGATCGTTGGGATCCGCTTTGTGCGAGAAACGCATCGTCGAGCCATCCGGATTCCACCGCTTCGCCGAGAACCGCCTCCATCAGCCCGTCGAGATCGAGATGATCGGAGGAGGAGGCAAGCTCGACGAGGACAGCTCCGCCCGGGCCGGCGCCGACGGAGGGCGGATTGATCATCGAGTCTGTCGCGAGCGAAATCGATCTGGATGTCATGAATTCGAACGTGGTGAGCAGGTCGGCCGACTGACGCCGTACCAACGCGAGGAGTTCTGCGAGCGGGGCGCCGGCGGCGAGCTTCAGCCAGGCGGTCGCGCGGCGGACCGGAGAGGGCGCGAGCCGCAGCACCGCGCCGGTGACGATGCCGAGGGTCCCCTCGCTTCCGACGAAGCATTGCTTGACGTCGTAGCCCGTATTGTTCTTCCGCAGTTTGCGCATGTCCGAGACGACGGTCCCGTCCGACAGAACCGCTTCGACTCCGAGGATCAGGTCGCGCGTCATTCCGTATTTGACGACCGACAGACCGCCGGCATTCGTGCCGATATTGCCGCCTATACGGCAACTTCCCTCCGCGCCGAGGCTGAGCGGCAACAGGAGCCCCGCGGCCGCTGCGGCGTCCTGAACGTTCTTCAGGATGGCGCCGGCGTCGACCGAAACGGTCATCGACACCGGATCGATTTCGCGGATCCCGTCCATCCGCTCCAGACTGACAATGATCTGACGTCCGGAGGCGTCCGGCGTCGCGCCCCCGCAGTAGCTGGTGTTGCCGCCCTGCGGAACGATGCCGACGCCGAGACGTGCCGCCAACTTCACGATGTCGGCGACCTGCTGCGTGCTTGCCGGCCTCAACACTGCGTAGGCCGAACCCGTGAAGAGTTGGCGCTGATCCGTCGTGTAGGTGGCGATGCGTTCCGGATCGTCGACCACGCCCGCCTGGCCGATGAGATCGCGAAACGCGTGGATTGGTGCGGAGTTGGACATGCCGCTGCTCCCGATTGCCGTCGGGCGATCTTCGCGCATTCGCGCGGCAGCGCTTGCCGTTCGACCGCAATTTCGAAAAAGGCTCTGCCGAATTATCGCGATGTTCGGCAGTTCCGACTTCCCGGGTTTTGTATTGATCGGCGTGGAGTTGCTTCGGCTCCCGAGGAGATCATCGATGACCCGTCCAACGATCTATCAAGGCCCTGTGTTCGATATGGCGCGCCGTCAATTCGGCGGAGTGGCCGACTTGCTCGATCTATCGCCCGACGAGCGGGACCGTCTGCTCTATCCGAAGCGCGCGATGGCCGTGACGTGTCCGATCCACCGCGACGACGGAAGCGTCGCGGTCTTCGAGGGCTACCGGGTGCAGCATCATCTGACGCTCGGGCCGACGAAGGGCGGAACGCGCTTCGCGCCCAATGTGGACCTCGGCGAGGTCGCAGCCCTCGCCGTATGGATGAGCTGGAAGTGCGCGCTGTCCGGACTGCCCTACGGCGGAGCCAAGGGTGGCATCGCGGTGGATCCCCGCGCGTTGTCCAGGCGCGAACTGGAGACTTTATCCCGGCGATACATGCAGGAGATGATCCCCTTCGTCGGTCCCTACACGGATGTGATGGCACCGGACCTCGGGACGGACGAGCAGGTGATGGCCTGGTTCATGGACACGTACTCCATGTACCAAGGCCGAACCGTGACCGAGATAGTCACCGGCAAGCCGATCTCCGCTGGCGGAACGCACGGTCGGCGGGATGCCACCGGCAACGGGGTGGCGCACCTTGCGGGTCGGGCGATGGAGAAGCTCGGGATCGATCCGAAATCCGCGACGGCCGTGGTTCAGGGATTCGGCAACGTCGGATCGGTGAGTGCGGTGGCGCTGGCGAAGCAGGGTGTTCGCATCGTGGGCATCAGCGATCACTCCCTGGCGCTGCACGATGCCAAGGGCTTCGATATCGAGGCCGTCCTCGGGCACGTGCGGCAGACGGGCGTCCTGAAAGGTTTCGCGCAGCAGGCGGAGATCGATCCCAAAGAGCTTCTGATGACCGCGTGCGACATTCTCGTCCCGGCCGCGGTCGAACGTGTCATCGATGCATGCAACGCGGCGGCCCTCAAGTGTCGAATCATCGCCGAAGGCGCCAACGGTCCGACGACGCCCGATGCCGACGCGATCATCGAGGCGCGTGGAGATATCTTCGTCGTGCCGGATATTCTCTGCAACGCGGGCGGCGTCATCGTCAGCTATTTCGAGTGGGTGCAGGATCTCCAGAGGCTGTTCTGGGACGAAGCGGAAGTCATGCGGAGGCTATACGAAATCCTGGACCGCAGCTTCGCGCAGGTGGTGGGACGCGCCGAGCGGCTGAGCATCTCCAACAGAAATGCCGCGCTATCGATCGGTGTGCAGCGCGTTCGCGACGCCAAGGGCACCAGAGGTTTGTTTCCGTAGGCCGGCGTCCACTCAGCGAGGCAGACGGCAGATTGTGCTGCGCCGGGGACGATTTCCGATCGGTTCTGCGTCCAGGTCCCTTCGGACGCGGGGATCCTGCCATTCGTTTAACCTACAATGACAACATCAAAGAGGAGACATGACCATGTTGCTCACGGACTTCGACGCTCTGACCTTCGACTGTTACGGCACCTTGATCGATTGGGAGGGCGGGATGGTCGAGGCCCTGAAGGGGCTCACGGATCGCGTGAAGCGTCCGCTCACGCGAGACCAGATTTTGGAGGCACACGCGCGCCACGAATCGAGCCAGCAAAAGTATACTCCTGCGAAACGCTATCGCGACCTGCTGCCGATCGTCTACAAGCGCCTCGGCGAAGAATGGAGCGTGCACGTCTCCCACGAAGATTGCGCTGAGTACGGCCGATCCGTCGGAAATTGGCCGGCGTTCGAGGATTCCCCGGGGGCGCTTCAGTACCTGAAGAAATACTTCAAGCTCGTCATCCTTTCCAACGTTGACAATGAGACGTTCCAGGCCAGCAACCGCAGGCTCCAAGTGGAGTTCGACGCGATTTACACCGCTGAGGACATCGGCTCCTACAAGCCTTCGCACCGGAATTTCGACTACATGATCGAAAAGCTAGGCGAAATCGGCGTGAAGAAGGAGAAGATCCTGCATACCGCCGAGAGCATGTTCCACGACCACAAGCCGGCGAACGAGCACGGTCTGAAATCATGCTGGATCTATCGGCGTCACGATAAGGAAGGCTTCGGAGCCACAATGAACCCAGGCCAGATGCCGCATTTCGATTTCCGATTCAACAGCATGCACGATCTCGTCAAGGCTCATCAGGAGCAACTGAGGGTGAAGTGATTGCCGCGCGGCAGAGGGCCATCCAGGCCCTCTCTCCGCTTATCGAGACCGGCGCCTTTGTAGTTGAATATAGTGCAATGCGAGCGCCACTGGTTGTCTGGCATGGTCGCATCTAGCATCACTGCTGCCACGATCGGGGCGTTTCCCACCGTTGTGCCGGCAGTATCGGGCAGTGCGCATGACTATGGTCAGACGACCTAGATGCTGGATCGCCATGATCGACTACGACATAGCGATGACGTTCGGTTTGAAGTGGAATTGCGCTAACCGGACCATCAATGCCTGGTTCAGCCTAATGATTGACGGTATCGAGCAGAACCGGGTGAGAAGCCAAGAGAAAGCTGCTCCGACTTAGTAGGCGTCTGCTACGCCGATTGACTCTGATAGTTGCTGAAGGTGCCACCCTTCCGAAGCGCCAAAATTTTTCTGTGAACTCAAGACCAAAAGATTTGGGCGGGCATACCGTCGGGATTATACCGTCAGCCTTAAGAATTTATGCTTGGAAATCAACGCGGAAACATCTTTCTGAATGATAGAGTGGGAGTAGTGCTGCAGGCTGGCATCGCGCAGTTTAGCGTAGTTTGGTCGAGTGTTCTCGCTTCCTTCGCGTTGAAAATTCTGACCGAAGTAGTGAGCTTGGCTTAGACGCCATGGGATAGAGCGCGCAGATCAATTGGTACAGTCGATCCGATGCGCGTCGTAAAAAAGGATATCAGGGCGAGCAAAAACGGACTCTCCAGAGTTTTCGGACGAGGGGCGCTTAGGGACCGGCTGCGGGTCCATTGCGGAGACGCCGCCGCGCTGGTTTTGCGTCAGTTGTTCGCGCGCAAACTATCACCGCACGCGCAGCGTCAGCTTGCTGCAGGGCCGGAATGTTCGGGCCGGGGGTTTCGCCGGGAATGATCGAAGGTGACGAACTGCGCGATCGCAAGGACGGCGGTTGCTGCAAGCGCCGTGAGAACAAGCGCACGCGTTCAAGTTCGCGACTGGATTCTCTTCGATCATCGCTACTCGAACGCCGCTTCAAAGATCTCGACGTCGATGAGCGGCGGCTTTGCGATCACTGTTCCGTGCGCCTCAAGGGTCAATGACCGCCGAAGGGTTGGAAAGGCAAGACCGTGGTCGTCACCGGCGGCTCTTCGGGTATCGGGATCGAGACCGTCCCTTACTTCTTCTCCGCGGGCGCAAAGATCATCGTTCCGGCCCGCGATACCGCGAAGGCGAAGGACGCGCTCGTTGCAATGCCCGACGTTGTCGTCGAGGCACTGGAGCTGCTCTATCCGGCGTCGATCGATCGGTTCGCCGGGCGTGTCCTGTCATTAACCGACAAGCTCGGCATCCTCATCAACAACGCCGGAGTGATGGCCCGCGCCGCTGACGCGCGACGCCCGCGGCTATGAGTTGCAATTCGCCGCCAATCACCTCGGACACTTCCAGCTCTCCTGCCGGCTCTGGCCTGCGCTGGTCCGCTCCAACGGCGCGCGCGTCGTTGCGCTGAGTTCATATGGGCATCGCCGGGCGGGCGTCGACTCTCATGACCCAATTTCGAGGAGCGCGAATACGATCGCTGGGTGGCCTACGGTCAAAGCGCGAATGGCGAAGAACGTGCTAAGCGCGTCGCGCTGTAGGTTCTTCGTTCGCCGACAGGCTCGAACGTCAGTGAAGCGTCAAACGCGACGAAGAACGCTCGGGCGAGCCCCAGGCGCGAAAGACCGTTTCTGATATCTCGCTTACGGAGATATCGAGCGTCCGGGTCCCCTCGCGCATGACGGGGTAGAAATCGCGCACCGGAGTGCTGATCACGAACGGCAGAACCGCCAGGCCAAGATAGCGTCCCGACGCAAGGATGGTCGCCGGGTCAGCGCGTAGTGCACCAGGTGTCGCCAAACCCCGGCCCGACGTCCTCTGCCATCCGAGAAGTCTTATTTCCCAATCGGCTTCGTTCAATTCGAAATCAGGTTCCGAGATGGTCTCTAGCGCCCCCGAGCACGCGGCCTCGATCAAGGGCAGGTGTTCGAGATTTCGGCGCTTTAACGCGCCCTTGAGCGAACGCAGTTCGGCAAGGACCGTTCTGGCGGCATCCGCGTCCTCTAGCGCTATCGCGGAAAGCCCATATAGGGCATCGAAGACCTTGACCGGGTGCGTCGCGCGGGAGACCACCCGCAGATACTTCTCCACAACGTCACTTCCGAAGGCCATCGCCGAACGGGCGGCGCAGGCCGCCAGCCACAGCGTCCGTTCACGCAGCAGAGGGAACGTAGGCGTCCACGAGACCCACGGTATGCGCTTCGCCATGTCAGACAGCCAAGGGTTGGCCTCCGGCGCAGACGACAGGAGTATCGTGTTGGCCATGGTGTGGATCGCCATCCAGTATTGGCCAAGTCTGGCTTCCTTCACCTTGGACTCGAGGATGTCGTACCTGATGGTGTCCACCAGGCTGCTCATCCTCGTCGCACATCGATAGGCGAGGTGTTCGAGCACGGGAGACCACTCGATCAAACGGCCGAACTGCTGCCGCGACGGCAAATCCCATCCTTGGACCAAGGGCTCCATTAGCTTCCCGGCCCTTCTGAGGGCCCTTGTATCCGTCGATGCCGCATCAACCAATTCGCCGAGCGCCGGGTCGCGCGTCATCGCTTGCCCAAGGTCGATCGAAGGCGACCTTTCAGGCTTTTGGCGGCGCGCGATAACAGATCCTTTGGGATCGATCTCCAGCCATGCATCTGTCTGGAGGTAGCTCACGAAGATTGCCTGACTGTCGGATGTGCCGGCGAGTGCTCTCAAACGGCTCCGAAGGGATCGGTTCAGCCCGATTCCGATCGCGAAGGCGATCGACGATTCCATCGCCGCGTAGTCGGAGGAGATCAAAGATGCCAGCGATTCCGCATCCGAGTTCGACTGTATGTTCAACCCGAGCCTGCCTGTCTGATGATTTTCGGCAACCATGGAAATCTCTAGGTCATGCTCCCAGGCATGAAGCAGATAACTTGAGGGTGTCCGTCCAACCAGAAACACCAAACCATCGTCCGCCCCGCACGATTTGGCTCTGTTACAACGGCGTCCTCGGGGACGTCGACCCAATCCCCATCAATGTGAACGCGATAGTGACCGTCATGTGATTCCCAATCGATCTCCGAGAGCGCCCGACCATCGGCGTCCGAACAACAGCGACCCTTTTTGCTGGCCAGTTGTTCAAACCATTCGTGAAGTGGCGAATTGGCATATCTGCCATCGCGATCACGGGCATGCGCTGATTGGAAGGCCAGCAAGACGGCTGCAAACACGGCGAACGATCTGATCCACAAAGCCATCGATTGCCTCTCACATTGCCGATAGGTGGCGCTTACTTCACTTTCATTCGGCGCGGGTCGCAAAAGTGGTAATCCAGGATACTCGAAAGTGAAGTCGATGCGATGTCCCAGGATTCCTGCGCACGATGAAGATACCTATCCGAAGACTGTTGCACCGCGCTGCTGCGGCAATAGATGGCCCCAGTCCCAACTCACTCGTTGTCTACAGAGCCCATCGGCAAGATGCGCTTGAGCGCAGAAACCTCCTGTTCAAGTCGCAAGACCCGATCAGGAGACTCTCCAAAGGAGACGTCTCGATCGCCTCGATCATCCGGTAGAATTGGCCCAGGGTCCTCCGCATCCTGTGCTGGCGCCCGATGGCGTCTCTACTGTTCGCATGTTCGCTCCCGTAAGCTGAATAGAAACGTCGTCCTGGCGCGGACAAACTAACGCGATTCACGCAAGAGCTGTTCTAGCGTACTCGCCGTATTTTTGGCGATTGCACCATTAGATGATGATTGACCTCTATATTGCAAGCTAGAACGGACGGACAAGCGAAATCGATCCCCTCACACACGAAAGTGAATGCGTACCAGGGCAGAAACCGGCATTCGCCAGCGTGGATGAAGCGCGCTCGTCGTCATGCATGGCAAGGACCTGAACCGGCTCGAAGCCAACGCGTTAGATCGAACACGTGCTTTCAAACGGCTTCGGGTTTGGCGGCGTCAACGCGAGCGTGGTGTTGCGGAAGATGTAAGAGCGTCAATTCTTTGAAGACGGAGTAGGGAATACATGTGCTTCAGCGGTATGGGCACAGTCACTCGCGCTGCCGGCCGCAGGGGACGTGCTCGTGGATCGAGGGCTGAGCTTCCGCGGCGGCCGAGGCATTTCCCCATCGAGCGAGGGCCAGCAGGACGGGATAGAACTGGCGGCCTTTTTCGGTCAGGAGATATTCGTGAACCCGCGCCGACTTCCGCGAAGGCACCTTCTTCAGCACCCCTAGGCGTACCATTTTCTTGAGCCTTGCGGCGAGCAGCGGTCTTGATAAACCCAGCGAAGACTGGATTTCTCCATATCTGCGAAGCTTGAGGAAACCCTGGTTCAGTATCAAAAGTGTCCAACGATCCCCGATCACCGACAATGCATTGCACAGGGACGAGGATTGCTCGGCGTTCCACTTCATCGACCTTTTCCCCACGCCGATTCCCTCTCGTTGCAACCGGTCGGCGCAGCCCCGACCATTCACTGCCTGGTTTCGGCGGCTTCGGTTCTTGATCTTTTCATCTTGCCGTGACCGAGCGGGGGGAACTCCGGGAAGAACAGCCACATCGCTCTTGACTCTTTAGAGAATAGTCTGCGTTAGATGTCGATGGTACTCTAAATATCGAACTCACGTCCAGCGAGGATGACGCCGCTAAACTGCGGTCCGCGATAGTTAGTGGATCCGACTAAAATGTATGGGCAGGATGCGTTCAGCTGTCCTGCAGGAGACTACTCATGAGAAGGTCGAGAGAGGAAGCAGCGGAGACGCGACGTAACATCGTGAAGACCGCCGGAATTCGTTTCCGTCAGAATGGGATCTGCGAAACCGGCTTGGCCGATCTGATGGAAAGTGCCGGCCTGACGCACGGCGGGTTCTACCGGCACTTCGACTCGAAGGACCAACTCGTCTCCGAAGCTTCGGCGGACGCGTTCGCGGCCAATCTCGCCGAAATGGAAGCTGCCGCCTCCACGGGCAAGGGCCGCAAAGCGCTTGAGGCAATCGCCAACGCCTATCTTTCCCCCGAGCACAGGAAGGACCGGGCTCACGGATGTCCTCTAGCCGCGCTCGGGAGCGAACTCGCGAGATCGGAGAAGTCGACCCGGTCCGCGGCCACCAAGGGAATCCTGAAGATGATCGCCACAGTGGCCGAACGGATGAAGGATCCGAGTACCGACCGGGCGAAGAAATCTGCCAGCCTGTTCGTCGCGACGATGCTCGGCGCGCTGACGATCTCTAGAATTGTCGCTGATCCGAAGGTCTCGAACGAGATTTTAGCCGCCGCGCGCGCCAAGTTGTCTTCTTGGGAGTGACGGATTTCAGCGCATGCCACCTGGCCCGACGTGCCGGTCTCCACGTCTGACGGGCATACGCGGCGACTCGGCACAAGTGCCCGATCTCGAAGCTTCGAGGATCTCCGACAAGAACGCGTCGTCGTGGACGACGCGCATAGGGCGGCACCGACAATTCCCGTCATCAACGAGCGCAGCGCCGCACGCGAAATCGCTATGGCAAATTTGGGCCTGAGCGGGGCGTCACTGGAGGGGGCGCCAACCGGTAGTCAACGCGCTAGGAGCCATCCCTTTCACGCCGCGCGGGCGCGGCGACAGGACCGCCACCTGATGTGGGGACGCCGGCATTCCGTAGAGCATGAGCGTCGGCGTTGGTGATCTCTCTCGGACGCCAGCAGAACCCAACACCGCAACCTGGGTCTGCGTAATTGGAAATCCGAACCTTTCGAAAGCTGGAAGTTCTTCAGCCTTCGCGTTGATTCCGCCCAGCACGACGACCGTTGCGCCGATAGTCAAAAAAAGCTTGTTCACGCACACCTCCGTTCAAAGTTTGCGACGACTAACCAGCAAGGCGCGCGATCAGTTCGGCTATGCTGCGCCAGAACGTTTTAATATGTCGATTGACATCTAATTCAATCCCTCCTCGTTCGATGGACGCATATCACTTTCCTGTGTGGGGGATCGAATTCGCTTGTCTGTCCGCGCTTGTGCGATAGATGTCGATTAGCATCTAATTAGTAGTGTTCGTAAAATACGGCGGGCACGCTACGGCTCCAAACCTTCACTATTCGAGAGCGACGGTCCTTTAACAAGGAGATTGTACCGTGACGATGCTACGCTACCGAAATCGTGGGACGCCAAAGCAGAAAACACCGAGAACACGCGAGTCGTTACGCTCACTCAGGCGATACGCCGTAGCGCTGGCGCTTCCGGGTCCAGGACGCCGGTGACCTCGCAGACCCGGGATCAAGTAAGGCGCAGCCGATGGAGAGTCCTATGTTCGCGCATTCCAATTGTTCCCGCTATTACAGGCTTTTAGCTGGCGTGATGCTGGCCTTTGTTGTCGTGATTACGCTTACCGGCTGCAACGACACAGTGGCCCAAAAGGCCACCCCCGGTCGGCCCATTCTGATTGCCACCGTACATTATGAAGCGGAGACGCCGGAGCGCAGTTTCGTTGGTACGATCAAGCCCCGGATCGAGACCGACATGGGCTTCCGGGTCCCTGGCAAGGTGGAGAAGCGGCTGGTCGAGGTCGGCCAGACCGTCGACATCGGCCAGCCGATCGCCACGCTTGATGAAGTCGACCTGAAGCTGCAAGCCGAGCAGGCGGAAGCTGAATTCCGTGCCGCGACCGGCGTGCTGGCGCAGGCCGCCGCCGCCGAGCAGCGTGCTACGGATCTTCGCGCAAAGGGCTGGACCACCGATGCGCAGATGGACACCAGCCGCGCCGCCGCCGATGAGGCCCGCGCGCGGCTCAATCGCGCCGAGCGCTCGGTCGAGCTGACAAGGAATTCGCTCTCTTATGCGACGCTGATCGCCGATACTCGCGGCGTCGTCACCGCGACACTGATCGAGCCGGGCCAGGTCGTCGCCTCCGGTCAGACCGCGATCCGCGTCGCACGCCTTGGCGAGAAGGAGGCCGTGGTCGCAATTCCAGAAACGCTGCTCGGCCGCGCCAAGTCCGGCGTCGCCACCGTGACACTGTGGTCGCAAGCCAACAAAAAATATGCCGCGAAGCTGCGCGAGGTCGCGCCATCGGCCGATCCCGCCACGCGCACCTATCTCGCCAAGTTCTCGCTGCCTGACGCCGGCGACGACGTCTCGCTCGGCATGACTGCGACGCTGACGCTCACCGATGCCGCGACCGAGCGGATGGCAAGGCTGCCGCTGTCGGCGCTGTTCAGCCAGGGCGGCGATCCCTCGCTCTATATCGTCGATGCTTCAGGCGGAATCTCGCTAAAGCCGGTGAAGGTGAAGTCCTACGCGAGCAATTGTGTCGTGATCGCAGGTGGCGTCGATGAAGGCGCCAAGGTGGTCGCGCTCGGGGTGCAGAAGCTCGATCCGGAGCAAAAGGTGCGCGTCGTCTCGTCGCTATCGTTCTGACGCGTGGTCGGCAAAAACAGGCACTATTGGAGAGTTCTATGAAGCGCTTCAATCTCTCGGGCTGGGCGGTGAGCCATCCGACGCTGATCCTGTTCCTGATGATCGCGCTCGGCGCGGCTGGCTTCTTCTCCTATCAGCGGCTCGGCCGCGCGGAAGATCCGTACTTCACGGTGAAGGTGGTCAACGTGTCGGCGATCTGGCCGGGCGCGACGGCTGCGGAAATGCAAAGCCAGGTCGCCGACCCCATTGAGAAGAAGCTGCAGGAACTGCCGTTCTTCGAGAAAGTGCAGACTTATTCCAAGCCGTCGTTCACGGCATTGCAGGTCACCTTCAAGGATTCGACGCCGGCAAAGGACGTGCCTTACCTGTTTTATCTGCTGCGCAAGAAGATTGCCGACGTGCAGGGCCAGTTGCCGGCGGGGCTGCTCGGCCCGAACGTCAACGACGAATTCTCCGACGTCGATTCCGTTCTCTATATGATGACCGGCGAGGGGGCCGACTATGTGCAGTTGAAAAAGGCGGCCGAAGGCCTGCGCCAGCGGTTGTTGAAGGTGAACGGCGTCACCAAGGTCAATCTCTACGGCACCCAGGACGAGCGCATCTACGTCGAGTTCTCGCATGCGAAACTGGCGACGCTCGGCATCACGCCGCAGGCGCTGTTCGATTCGCTCGCCAAGCAGAACAACGTCACCCCGGCCGGCACCGTCGAAACCTCCTCTCAGCGCGTGCCGCTGCGTGTCACCGGCGCGCTCGACGGCGCCAAGGCGGTCGCCGAAACCCCGGTCGAAAGCAACGGCCGCGTGTTCCGTCTCGGCGACATCGCCACCGTGACGCATGGCTTCGTCGATCCGCCGAGCTTTGTGGTGCGGCAGGAAGGCAAGCCCGCGCTCGGCATCGGCGTGGTCACCACCAAGGGTACCAACATGCTCGAGCTCGGCAAGGACGTCGAGAAGGCGACCGACGAATTCATGAAGGCGGTGCCGCAGGGGATCAATGTCGAGCAGATCGCCGACCAGCCGAAAGTGGCCGAGCACGCCGTCGGCGAGTTCGTGCACTCCTTCATCGAGGCGCTGGCGATCGTGCTGTTCGTCTCCTTCGTGGCACTGGGCTGGCGCACCGGCATCGTGGTCGCAATGTCGGTGCCGCTAGTGCTCGCCATCGTGTTCATCGTGATGAATTCGATGTCGCTCGACCTGCACCGCGTCACGCTCGGCGCCCTGATCATCGCGCTCGGCCTGCTTGTCGACGACGCTATCATCGCGGTCGAGATGATGGTGGTGAAAATGGAGCAGGGCTGGGACCGCATCCACGCGGCGTCCTTTGCCTGGGAATCTACTGCGTTTCCGATGCTCACGGGAACGCTGGTCACAGCCGCTGGCTTCCTCCCCATCGGCTTTGCCAATTCCGGGGTCGGCGAATATGCCGGCGGCACTTTCTGGATCGTGGCGATCGCGCTGGTCGCCTCCTGGTTCGTGGCGGTGATCTTTACGCCCTATATCGGCGTCAAGCTGTTGCCGAATATCAAGGTCCACCATAACCACGATCCTCACGCGGTCTATGAGACGCGCGTCTATCGCATTCTGCGCGGGATGATTCAGTGGTGCGTCAATCACCGCGTCAAGGTAGTGCTGGCAACCGTCGGCGTGTTCGTCGCCTCGATCCTGGCCTTCGGTCACGTCCAGCAGCAGTTCTTCCCGCTATCAGAACGTCCCGAACTGTTCCTGCAATTGCGCCTGCCGGAAGGCACCGCCTTCAACGTCACGGAAAACGCCGTGAAGAAGGCCGAAGCGCTGTTGAAGGACGACAAGGACATCGCGACATACACCTCCTATGTCGGGCAGGGTTCGCCGCGGTTCTGGCTCGGCCTCAACCCGCAACTGCCGAACGAGGCTTTTGCCGAGATCGTGATCGTGTCCAAGGACGTCGAAGCGCGCGAGCGGATCAAGGCCAGAATTGAGAACGCAGTCGCCGACGGCGATTTGTCGGGAGCCCGCGTTCGCGTCGACCGCTTCAATTTCGGCCCGCCGGTCGGCTTCCCCGTTCAGTTCCGCGTGATCGGGCCCGACGCCAACACCGTGCGCGACATCGCCTACAAGGTGCGAGACATCATGCGCCAAAACCCCAACATCAAGGAGGCGCAGCTCGACTGGAACGAGCAGTCGCCCTACCTCAAGCTCGTGGTCGATCAGGATCGCGCCCGCGCCATGGGCCTGACCCCGCAGGACGTCTCGCAGGCGCTGTCCATGCTGATCTCGGGCGCGCAGGTCACGACCGTGCGTGACGGCATCGAGAAGGTCGGTGTGGTCGCCCGTGCGGTGCCGTCCGAACGGCTCGATCTCGGCCGCGTCGGCGACCTCACCGTGACGTCACGTAATGGCGTTGCCGTGCCGCTGCAGCAGATCGCCAAGATCGAATACGCCCACGAGGAGCCGATCCTGTGGCGGCGCAACCGCGACATGGCGATCACCGTGCGCTCCGACGTCGTCGACGGCGTGCAGGCGCCCGACGTCACCAACCAGATCACGCCGAAGCTGCAGGCGATCAAGGATCATCTCGAGCCGGCCTACCGGATCGAGCCGGGCGGTGCGTTCGAGGAATCCGCCAAGGGCAACGCCTCGATCTTTGTGCTGTTCCCGCTGATGGTCATCGTGATGCTGACGCTGTTGATGTTCCAGCTTCAGAGCTTCTCGCACCTGCTCCTGGTGTTCCTGACCGCGCCGCTCGGCATCGTCGGCGCCTCGCTCGGGCTCAACATCGCCAACGCCCCGTTCGGCTTCGTGGCGCTGCTCGGCCTGATCGCGCTCGCCGGCATGATTATGCGCAACGCGGTGATCCTGGTCGACCAGATCGAGACCGACGTCTCGCACGGCCTGACCCGCCGCGAGGCGATCGTGGAGGCCACCGTCCGCCGCGCCCGCCCGGTGGTGCTGACGGCGCTGGCCGCCATCCTCGCCATGATCCCACTGACGCGCTCGGCCTTCTGGGGCCCGATGGCGATCACCATCATGGGCGGTTTGTTTGTTGCAACCTTCCTGACCTTGCTGTACCTGCCGGGCCTCTACGCGCTCTGGTTCCGCAAGAGCCTGGAAGAAAGCGGCACCAGCGAGCAGCCCCCTTCTGCAGCGCGGCACGAAGCCCAGGGAAAGCCCGCATCTCCGCTTGCTCAGGCTGCCGAATAAATGAACATTGAGCACTGCACATGACGCTGGTTTCGGACCATATCGAAAGCGACACGCGGGAGCGGATCCTGGTGGTGGCCGAGCGTCTGTTCCGGCAGATCGGCTACCAGAAGACCACGGTCGCCGATATCGCCAAAGAGCTGCGCATGAGCCCGGCCAACGTGTATCGCTTCTTCGATTCGAGGAAGGCTATCCACGAGGGCGTGGCGACCATCCACCGCATGAATACGGAGCGCTATGTCGGCGATTCCAAGCTGCATGAGATGGTCAAAGTGGCGATGGAAGAGAGCTGGGAAGTCTGCGTCGCCCATATGGAGCTGATCACGACGACGCTCGGCGAGGTGATCGCGCAAGGCGCCGCATCGGGCGAGTTCGAGATCGCCGACCTGCAGACGGCCTCGCTCTGCGCCTGCACCGCGATGATGCGCTCTTCCACCCCCAGATGATCGCGCAATGCGCGACCAAGCCCGGCCCCTCGATCGATCAGATGATCGACTTTGTCATCGCCGGCCTTTCGCAGCATGCCAGGGCGAACTGACGCATTCGTCGTTTGACACGTCCGTCATTGTCCTGACGGTCATTGCGAGCCAACGGGTCGCGCGAATGCGCGCCCGATGACCGCAGCATGAACATGGTCGCGGTCGGACACGTGGTGTTGACGAGCCGCGAACACATCATCGTGCTCGAGCCGCTGGACAAGGGACTCGTCGGCACGCTCCTGCGCTACCCGTACGAAGTGCGCTCGGAAGCGGAGTATTTCGACGAAATCCATGACGTCAAAGTCGCCAAGGTGTCAATGTCGCTTCAGATTTCCCCCAGGCGGATTAGCGAGAGCACCGGAGGCGCTTACACGAATAGCTTCCGACAGGCTACGTCCGCGGCCATGCAGCACCTTTCTGTGTTGGAAAAAATACATAAGGTGCATTCAGCAATCGGTGCCACGGTCGCGGGTGTCGCTGGCGCGAAGGCGTTCCAGATCGCACGCTCCGCGGTCACGGATCACATCCCGTATGAGCGCGGGGTTCGCTATCAGCGCGCCATTCAGCACTACAGCGACGCAGACATGGCGTTGCTGGAAAGGCAGCGGTGTGGATCGGCGCCATGGAATGACCCCGCGCGGATCAATAATGTCAGTGGCTTACCGTGCCGATCGGCGTCGGGACCCCACGCCGATTCACAGTCTCTGGCGGGCTTAATCTTCGATTACCTCGTATTCGAAGGCGACGCCCTCCGGGTCGTTCTCCTCGAATCGTCTCTCCCCGGCACCTGTCGTCGCAAAGACCTTGATGTACTCGGTGTCGCCGACCTGTCGGGCGGTGTTGACGTATACGAAGACGGTCATTGGTCCCTCTTCAGTTTCCGCCGGCCCCAGTGCGGTTCTTTCCCCTTTGGGTTAAACTCAGGAACGTCGCCTCGATCATCCGGTAGAGGCCCAGGGTCAAACCTTTTGGTGTTCGCTTGTCCGTCCGCGCTTGTGAGATAGATGTCGATAATCATCTGATTAGTGCATGCTCAAAATAGAGCGGGTAAGCCGCGGCTCCAAGCTTCACCTCGAGAGCGATGGTCCTCCCTAGCAAGGAGATTGCACCGTGACGATACCATGCTACCGAAATCTTCTATGACCGTCGCAAGCGTTAATGCATACAGGGACGGGGCGGGGACAGTCCCTTCCATGTCGCTTGCGCTTCGCCAGGGACCTAAAGGTGGGTGCCACCCCGTCTAGACTCGGCGATCTCAACACGGCACCGCCCACAGAATAAGCCTGGCAAACAAAAACGTTTGCATCGCTCTTTCCGTGGGCTGTGGACGTCAATGGACGATTACCTCTTTGCCGCCTCCAGGATAACATCCGCTACTTCTTGAGGCTTTGACAGCATCGGCGCATGACTGGTCTTCAGGACAACCGTCTTAGCACCGATCTTTTTGGCCATGGACAACTGTAATCCAGTGGCCATCATACGGTCATTGCCTGCCACGATGAAATAGGATGGCTTGGTCTTCCATGCCGCCGTGGTGACCTTTTCTCCGAAGGCCTTGCTGTTGATGGGCACCTGACTAACGCCCATCAGCCTGGTTTCTTCTTTTGGTGCATCCGGAGCAAAATCCTGAACCATAGCTTCGGCAGGCAAGCTCAAATAGCCGCTATCATCAGCGTGCAATTTCTTCATGCCGGCGGGAGGCTCATATTCCTTGCCCAGGTCGCCGGCGGCCTGACCCTCGGATGGTGCAAAGGCCGAAACGTACACAAGCGCACTGACCTTATCGCTGGCCCCTGCCTCGGTGATCGCCATGCCTCCCCATGAATGCCCAACCAAGACGACCTTGCCAGTTTGCTGGGCAATAGCACGTTGGGTCGCCGCAACATCCTCGGCCAGAGAGGTCAGTGGGTTTTGCACGGAAACCACCTTCAAACCGTTGGCTTGCAGCAGCGGAACAACCTTGTTCCACTCCGAACCATCGACGAATGCTCCGTGCACAAGGACGATGGTCGTATCCTGTGGTCCAGCCGAGGCCGAGGTCGGCATAGCCAGGCCGGACAGCATCGTCATCGTCAGCAGCAGCGTTTTGAGATTGGGCAGGGCCCGCATAGTCTATTCCTTCCAAGAGTTCGTTGTTTACGTCCTCAGGGAAAGTGACCGAGAAACCAACCGGCCGGTATCGGTCGAACGACCGATCCATGGACATCGTCGATGTCACACATCATATGATGATCGTCAGACCGCGACGAGGAACTTACCGGTACGATGGAAGAGAATTCGACCCTTCGAGCCTTTGACGTCGCGAGAGCCCTGGCGTTTGTCTGCGACCTCAGCATGGGACAGCCGACGGACCACTCCCTGCGCACTGCCTGGCTTGCCCGGCAACTAGCCGTCGCCGAAGGCCTCAACCCGAATGAACGTGATGCCGTCTGCGAAGCGTCGCTGCTCCGATGGTCTGGATGCACGGCGAATGCATCTGAATCTGCGGAACTGCTCGGTGACGACATTGCCGGTAGAGAAGCCATGGTCGCCATGCGGCCGGGATGGGCAGATGCCATCAATGCGGTCGGGAATATCGATGACGCGTTCGAGCCGCTGGCGCGGATCCACTGCGAAGTTTCCGTGGAAGTCGCGCGTAGGCTTGGGCTCGACAACGCAACCCAAACGACATTGTGGAATATTTTGGAGACTTACGACGGCCGTGGAAAGCTCCACCAACTGCCCGGCGACCGTGTTCCACTTGCCGTGTTCATCATTTCGGTGGCTGGTGATCTGGAGATATTCGCCCGGGTTTACGGCACCGAACGGGCGTTGGCACTCATGGCCAGGAAAGGCGGCGCCTCATATCCCGCCAGCCTTGTCCAGACTGTCGAGGTACTGAGCGAGCAATGGCTCCGGGCGCTCGATCAAACTCGGCCAGATGAAATCGAAGCGGCACTCCTGACTGCGGGCATGCGGAAGGCGACGTCACCCGAGCTGATCGCCGACGTGGTCGACCTCAAACTGCCCTGGATGACGGGATTTTCTCGCGCCGTCGCGCAAATAAGCGCGGTGTGCTGCGAAAATGCCGGTCTGGATGGAGCCAGCCAAAGCCGCGTCTATCGTGCCGGCCTCATCCACGGAATTGGGGGCGCGGCGATTCCCAACGCGGCCCACGACGATCCTGCGACGAGATCAGCATCGGCGTGGGAGAGATTTCGGCTCGCCCCGTACTGGACATTGCGCGCGGGACGGCAGATTCCCGCCTTCGAGCGGGAAGCGGAAATCGCCTCGTTTGCCCATGAGCGCCTTGATGGCTCCGGATATTTCCGGGGCGCCGCCGGCAAGGCTATCCCCATGGAGGCACGTATCCTCGGGACTGTCGTTGCCTGGGTCGAGTTAAGATCGGCGCGGCCTTGGAGGAAGGCGCTGTCAGCCTCAGAGGCCGTGGCACAGCTCATGAAGGAAGCGAAGATCGGGCGTTTCGATCCTGATATAGTCGAGTACGTCGGATCGGCGACGCTCGTCGATCGTCAACCTCGGCGAAGGCGTTCGAATACGATCCGCCTTTCTTCGCGAGAAACAGAAGTGCTTCATCGCATCAGTCTTGGCGCCAGCAATAAGGAGGTGGCACGGGACCTGGACCTCAGCCCAAGTACTGTGCGCACCCATGTCGAGAGCGTTTTTCGCAAGCTTGAGTGCTCGACTCGAGCGGCCGCTACATTGAAAGCGTCCTCAATGGGGCTCTTACCTTCGGAACCGACCGATCCAGTGTCCAAAGCGATTTCTTATCGTTCAGACAATTCCATTTGAACAGAGGCGGCCCCCTTCGCTCGGACAGTTTGGCGGCCTGATTAGGCTAGTCCCGTGCTCCCTTATGCCGCCGGCTTTGTGCTCGCCGTTGCAGGGGCACGCGCCCGGCAACGGGGGCGGTTCGATCGTGTGATACGCCTCCCGACGGCCGAGCGCCGAATGCGGCCTGGCGGCATTGCAACAACCGGCCCATCGCGACAGCCTGGGCTGCAGTTCTGGTCGGGTCTCGAAGACATGAATTCTGGGGCTAGCTCCGACGACCGCTTCCCGCAGCAGCGAAAGAAAGCCAATCCCCGAGCGCTTCGGTCATTTGACCGATACAGCTCGCCTGGACGCACGAGTATGCACAGAGGCTGACGATAGCTAGGGGCTCAAGCGCATCGCGATATCGAGGCAAGTAGGACGACGGGGTTAACAACCCTGTTGGCAAAGCCGATCGAGTGACCCGCCCGTTACTGGTTATCTGTTGAACTATTCGCAATCGATGGGAGACACATTCATGTCCGACTTTACCCTGTGGGGCTTCGACGGCTCCACTTACGTACGCACCGTCAAGATGCTGTTCGCGGAGAAGGGCTTCACCGAGTTCAAACAAGTGCCGCTCAACGTTCTTGCCGGTGAGCCAAGGACGCCCGAACATCGGGAGCGTCATCCTTTTGGCAAGGTCCCTGTTCTCGACCACGGCGGGATGCGGATTCTGGAGACCCCGGCGATCACTCGCTACCTCAACGACGTATTGCCCGGGCGGTCACTGGTCCCGGCGAGTCCGCAGGATCGGGCTCGCATGGACATGATCGTTGGGATCGTGGGTTCTTACGGCTACGGCTCGCTGGTTCACGGCGTTGCCGGCTATCATCTCTTCCCTGATTTCGTTGGCGGCAAAAGCGAGGCGATGCGAAACGCCGGCATCGAGAACGGGCGCAAGGTGATCAAGCTGGCGATGGAGACCAAAGGCGCGTCGCGCTTCATCGCCGGCGATTTGAGCCTTGCCGATCTCTATCTCGCGCCGCTTGCATATTACGTCTCCCTGACGGCAGACAAGGATGTCGTTTTCGATGTAGATGGGTTTGCCGAGTGGTGGGCGACAGTGCAAGCCCTCCCTAGCTTCACGAAAACTCAGCCGTAATCCACCGTACCTTGGTTGAGAGCCGAGGGTTCCGGTATTAAATTCCGCTGCAATCGTCGCTTCGACTCACGTGGAGCGACGGTTGCAGTCAACCCGCCGGTCACTGCACAAAGCGACATCGACGGCTCGATGCAGCCGCCGGAGGCCTTGATGCAAATTGAACAGGCGCTGAAGTCGCTCGAGGCAAGGCTGTCGGCGGGTTATCATATCGAGGCGCACCGTGATATCGAAAATTCCCTAAAGAACGGCTTTGGTCCCAGTGTCCCTCGCCTTGTTGGTGCTCACGCTGGCGGTACTCGTCTTCCAGGCGCGACCGATCTTCGCAGTGATTATGGTGCTCCTCAGAGCGCTTTTTTGCCTAATCACACCGCGCCCCTACTTATTTTCCAGCAGCCATTCGGGTTCAACGCGATCGTGGGTCTGCTCGCTGCGGAATCCTGATGCGCAACATGCCCATCCTGATCGCCCGGATTCACAGTTGACTTCGCCACCATCGAACAAAGAAGTCAACAACGCCGGCATCACCGGGAAAACCACTCGTGCCAACGGGAATCGTGGCGATCGGACGCGACGCCCGAGCTTGACAGCCTTAAAGGTAACTGATATAGCTCTATTTATGGCTACGAACAGTCGTATGGCGAGTGCCGTCCACATTATGAGTTTTGTCGCTTACGCCGGCGACGAGGGGACGACGTCGGAGGCAATCGCGAAAAGCCTCCAGACCAACCCGGTCGTGGTGCGCAAGATCCTCAAGCTCCTCGAGCGAGAGGGACTGGTCGCTCTTCGCCAAGGCCGCCAAGGCGGCGTCGGGCTCCGACTTCCGGCATCTCGCATTACCCTCGGTCAGATCTACAAGGCGGTTGAAAGCGAGAGCGGCGTTTTTGCGATGCGCGGCCAGGTGCACGAGGCATGCGTGGTGGCCTGTGCGATGAAACGAAGGCTTGGCCCCATCTTCAACGCTGCGAACGACGCCGTTGAGCAGGCTCTCAGCAAAACGAGTTTGGCGGAACTGGTACGCGGCGTCCGCTGAATTTGCCCGAAATTGTAACTGATACGGATATGTTTAATCCAAGGGAGTGACGACGATGGGTAGACTGGCGGGCAAGAATATCCTTATCACCGGCGGTAACAGCGGGATCGGGCTGGCCGCAGCGCAGGAATTCGACCGAGAGGGTGCGCGCGTCGCCATCTGCGGTTTGAATGAGGGGTCGCTGCAGGCGGCCAAGGAGACGCTTGGAGCCGGAAGTCTCGCCGTTCGCGCGGACGTCAGCAATCTCAGCGACCTCGACACGCTGTTCGCCACGATCAAGCGGGAGTTCGGGCACCTCGACGGCCTCTTCGCAAATGCAGGTTACAGCGAGTTCCTGTTGTTCGAAGAAGTGACGGAGCAAAGCTTCGACAAGGTAATAGGCTCCAATTTCAAGGGCGCATACTTCACGATCCAAAAGGCCTTGCCGCTACTCAGGCCAGGCTCGTCAGTCATCATCAATGCGTCCGTTGGCGCGCGCAAGGGTTGGCCGACGACTTCGACCGTCTCGACCTGCAAGGCCGCGGTCGTCCATCTCGCGCGAATCCTCAGCGCCGAACTCGTCGACCGCGGGATTCGCGTGAATACCCTGAGCCCAGGCCCGACGGACACAGCGATGTTCGCTCGCTTCGCAGGCGAAGAGCAGGGCGAGGCGGTCAAGGACATCCTCCGGATCAACAATCCAAGCAAGCGGATGGCCGATCCGATGGAGATCGCGAAGCTGGCAGTTTACCTCGCGTCGGACGATTCAGCATACGTCGTTGGGGCAGACTTCCTGATCGACGGTGGGGTCACGGCCATTTCGGGCGTGGGCGCCTGAGCTTCGTTGCGAGGGTCGAGGCCGTTCTCGAAAGGGACGCGGCGCCAACCCCCGTCACCTCAAAAAATGTCGGTCGAGACGTTTCTGCTGTCTGCGGCCGTGCTGCTGAGATGGAAAAATCGTCGGTCACGCGGCTGACGGAAGTACGAACAGGCAGGATAAGGAGATCACATGATGGCGTCCACTCTCGAGCAGCGCAAGGCAACTCACACCCAACACGACGTCGGCTCTCCCTCGCCAGTTGAACTTGATGTCCCTCCGGCCGCGCGCCGACCCGGCGATCTCTCTTCAGCAACCACTCCAAATCAGGTGCTGGCCATCGTCTCCGTCGGAATGATTCTGGCCAATCTCGATCTCTTCGTTGTGAATGTCGGCCTACCCAACATTGCCCTGGATTTCGGCAGTCCCAGCCTGGAGAGGCTTTCCTGGATACTCAACGGGTACACGATAACGTATGCGGCCCTTTTGGTATTCTTTGGACGCTTGTCCGAGCGCTATCCACGCAATGTAAGCTTCCTCGTCGGGATTGGGGCCTTTACCGCAGCGTCAGCCGCGTGCGCAGCTGCCACCAGTACTGAGATGCTCATCGCTTTTCGTGTCGTACAGGCGGCCGCCGCGGCGCTCATGACGCCAACATCGCTTGGGCTACTGTTATCCGCCTTCCCCCCTAAGGGCCGGAGCGGCGCCGTGCGGACGTGGACGGCTGTCGGCGGCGTCGCGGCGGCGCTCGGGCCGCTCGTCGGCGGAGTTCTGGTCACGGCGAGCTGGCGCTGGATCTTCCTCGTCAACCTCCCGATCGGGCTGATCACCCTGGTCGTCGGTTGGCGAAAACTCCCGAGAATTCCTGGCCACAACAGCCCACACCCCGATTTCGGGGCAGCGCTACTGATGACCGCCGGTATCGCGTCGCTGGTTTTCGCGATCGTCAAGATAAACGATTGGGGTTGGCATTCTCCAGGCATTGTTGCAGCCTGTGCTGCGACGGTTGTTTTTCTCGGCTGGTTCGTTGCGCACTGCCTTCGGTCGTCCGCCCCTTTTATCGATCCGCATCTGTTCCGCATCCGTCCGTTCACCGGAGCCGCGTTGGCTATCGCTCCGTTTTCGGCAGCCTTTGGCGCGCTTTTGCTGTCGATGGTGTTGTGGGATCAGATGATCTGGGGCTGGTCGGCTCTGAAGATCGGTCTCGCGATGGCGCCCGGCCCACTGCTGATTCCCGTCGTCTCGCTTCTTTTTTCGCGCCAGCTCATAGCCCGGTTCGGCGCCGCTGCGGTTTGCGCCGCGGGGATGATTTTATTCGCTCTCGGACAGGTCTGGTGGTCCGTTGTGCCCGGTCTTGAGGCGAGCTTTCTCGCCGCGATTCTTGGCATGCTCCCGATTGGCCTCGGTGTTGGATTAGCGCTGCCGACCTTGATGGGGGTTAGTACATCATCGCTGCCTCCCTCATCGTTCGCGACAGGCTCCGGAGCAATCAACATGATCCGCCAGACTGGAATCGCAATCGGAGTCGCTCTGCTGGTCGCTATCGTCGGCGTGCCTCATGAGGTCGCGGAGTGGGCACAGGCCTTCCGAGTGGCCTGGTGGATCATGGCGGCGATCACCCTCATTGGCCTCGTCCCAACGTTCCTTTTGATCAGGCCCAGGCCCGCCCGAGTGCTGGCTGCGTCGGAGTAAGGCTGGCCGTCCGCATGGTGGAGATCTCGTTGACGACATCTCGTTTGAGCCCCCAATTCAATGAAAGGGTCGATACAATGCATCCATTCCGTAAACTTCGAGAGGGTGGCCCAATGACTCCGGCACAGGCCGCCGAGGTTCTCAATGAGAACGTCGTGATGCACACTCCGGTTCTGATAAAGCCGATCGTGGGCCGAAAGCTCGTGTCAATCGCGGTTTCAATCTCGACGCAGAGCCGCGACGATCCCGGCAAGTACATCTTCGAAGGCAAGATCGACGCTCGAACGACCTTTCTCCGATGGCAAGGCACCGTCCAAGGACACGAGATCGAGAGTCTCGAGGTTCTGACCGACGACGAGAACGGACTGCTGCTGGAGCGCACAATCGCATACAGGCCGTATCCGGCTCTCAAGCTATTCAGATATCGGCTGATCGCTCTGAACGCCGGCAGGTTGCCTGACGACATGTGGGATTATCCGAAGGCAAACGAAAAGTGATTGCGAGCATCGGGCTCGTTGTCGACCGGTTATCGGTTTGATCACTACAGTGATACGGCGGCCAAAGGGACTGCATTTATGAAGGCATTTGTTTTTGAACGCACCGGTGACCCCAACGACGTCCTCGCCGTACGAGAATTGCCGGAACCGAAACCCGGTCCAGGTGAAATTCTCGTCCGCGTGCGACTTTCGCCGGTTCATCCCAGCGACATGCACATCATGCGCGGCCGGTTCGGTCGTCAGCCGACGCTACCAGCCAGTCCCGGCATCGAATGCGTCGGTGTCGTTGAGGCGCTTGGGTCGGGCGTTGCAGGTCCCGCACCTGGCACGCGCGTCGTTCTTCTGAACGTTTGGGGTTCGTGGCGTGAACTCATCGTGAGCCCAGCGGACCGGGTCATACCTGTGCCTGACGATCTCTCGGACGAGGACGCCGCGCAGGCTTTTGTGAATCCGCTGACTGCCTGGGTGATGACCATGGTCGAGCACGATCTTAAACCGGGCGACTGGTTGGCCCAGACCGCCGCCGGTTCGACGGTGGGCCAGCTTGTGCTGCAACTCGCTCGTTCGGAACGCTTCCGCACGGTCAATATCGTGCGCCGTCGCGCGCAGGTTCCAGACATCAAGGCACTTGGTGGTGAAGTAGTGATCACCAGCGAGGATAGTGATTGGGGCACGCAACTCGCGACAGCTTGCGAGGGAAAGGCGCCATCTAAGGCGATCGATTGTGTCGCCGGCACGACCGGGGCGACGGTTGCGCGGCATCTCGCGCCTGGTGGCCTGTTGCTGGTCTATGGGGCATTGTCGTCCCACAGGCAAACCGATCCTTCGGCGTTTGAGATGCCACTCTTCGCACCAAGGCTGATCTACGGTGCGGCGACCGTGCAAGGCTGGTACAGCTCGCATTGGCTCGAAGTGACACCGCTCGCTGACTGTGCCGCCATCTTTGCCACCGTCCTCGACCGTCTGGCGTCCGGCGCGCTGCGCCTCCCGCCGGCGAAACGTCATCGGCCACAGAACATCGCGGACGCCCTGCGCGACGCGGATGGGGCACCGCGCGAAGGCAAGCCATTGCTCGATCTTAGCAACTGGACTGCAAACTGAGGGATCGTGCTGTGGTCGATTCGGAGCGCTTCAAAGCGGAGCTTCAGGTAACCAATAGCGACATTAAAGCGGTTCGCGACCGACTTCGATCGGCAGCCGTTGCATTTGCACGAAAGCCGCCGCGGCGGCATGGCGACGCCAAAAAGGTGACCGAGAAGATCGTCAAGGCGATGTGCGGATATGCAGGAGCGATATTGACTCTCCATAACATAACTATTATGGTTCGGTTATGGCAGCAAATAGTCGAATGGCGAGCGCAATTCAGGTACTGTGTTTCCTGGCGCGCGCGGGAAAAGACGGAACCAACTCGGAGAGAATCGCTGAGAGCCTCCGCACTAATCCTGTTGTTGTCAGACGTCTTCTCAAGCATCTCGAGCAGAATGGAATGGTCGAGGTTCGTCAAGGGAAGGACGGCGGCGTTCGATTGCAGCGGTCTCCGAAGGAGATAACTCTGGATCAGGTTTATGATGCGGTCGAAGGTGCTGGTGAAATCTTCGCTCTACGATCGGGGGGTAATCCTAATTGCCCGGTAAACCGGAGCATGAAAGGTGTTCTGAGGCCGGTATTCGACGCTGCTAATTCGGCGCTGCGAACGACGCTGAGCAAGACGAGGCTATCGAGCTTGATGAGCAGGATTCAGTAGATTCTTTTAGACGACAAAACAAAACATAACAGGTTATGTTGTGTTCTTAGGAGTGCGACGATGATTGGTAGACTTGGAGGCAAGCACGTTCTCATTGAGGGTGGCGGCTCAGGCAAGGGCCTCACCAGAGCATGGGACTTCGCGAAGGAGGGCGGTCGCGTCGCGATCCGGGGGCGAAACCCGGACACGTTGAAAAAGGCGCAATGCCATGTTGGCCACGAGATCGATCGGGGAGGATCAAATGTCTAAGGGATACTGGGTAGGAGCGTATCGTTCTATTTCGGACCCCGCTGCGCTCGCCTCCTACACCAAACTCGCTGGACCGGCAGTCGAGGCAGTAGGAGGTCGCTTTTTGGCGCGAGGCGGCACCGTCAAGACGCACGAAGCGGGCGTGAATGAGCGAACTGTGATCGTCGAGTTCGCGAGCTTTGAACTCGCCCAGGCTGCCTATGAATCTAAGGCGTACAAAGAGGCCTTGGCTGCGCTCGGCGACGGCGCGGTCCGGGACGTCAGGATCGTCGAAGGAGTCGACTAGAACGGCGTTCGCCGTCGTCGATCTGTTCACTGTCTGCTTCGAATGAATTGGGTCGGCGCCCGGCAAGCGCTGACCTCGCAGCCGAGCCCCGCTCACGTGAGGGCAGCACGCGATACCTCCTTACGGCGGGGAGGTCGATCGCATTGATTCTCCAACATGCCTACGGAGAAGGAACTATGAGAGAGAACTCATGACAACAGTCACGCATGAAATTGACGGCGGTGTGGGTATCGTGACTCTCGCTAAGCCACCTCACAATCTGATCGACGGAGTGATGATCGACGATCTTATGGCGGCTTATAAGAAAGTCGTCGCCGATGGCTGCAGGGCCATTTTGCTGCGCAGTTCGATGCGCCATTTTAGTGCGGGTGCGCAGCTGGACTCATTCGGTACCACGACTGTGCTGCATGAGGATCAAGAGCGCCTTACGGAATTTTGGGACGCTCTCGAGGATGTGTCTGTACCAACGGTGGCGGCTATCCACGGTGGCGTTTTGGGGGGCGGTTTGGAATTGGCGCTTACCTGCGACCTGATTATCGCTGCCGACACCGCTTTCCTCGGTCAGGTCGAAATGATCGTCGGGTTGCTGCCGTTGCTTGGAGGCACGCAGCGCCTCGCGCAACGCTGCGGATATGCCCGTGCTAAAGAGATTGCCTTGCTTGGGCGCAGGCACACGCCGCAGGCTTTTGAGCGATGGGGGATTATCAATTTGGTCGTGCCGGAAGCCGAATTGCCGACGGCATCGATGGCGATGGCTCGCCAGTTGGCGGCGGGTCCGACCCTCGCACTCAAGGGCATAAAAAAGCAGGCTAATCTAGCGGCTCGCGGTGGCCTGTCACTCGCGGACTCGAAGCAGGTCGAACTCAATGAAGCGGCTTGGAATACGACTGACCGGGAACGCGGCATATCCGCGTTTTTCGCGACAGGTCCGGCGTCCGCCGTTTTCGAGGGGGACTAACATGTCGGCTCCTTTGGACGGATTGCGGATAGTCGATTTTACCCGGGTGCTTGCCGGGCCCCATTGCACCAAAGCCCTTCGGGATTTGGGCGCCCAGGTCATCAAAATTGAACCGCCTTCCGGCGACATCGTTCGAATCGGACTTCCTCACGTCGGCGACATGGGCATGTACTTTGCCCAGCAAAATGCGGGCAAGCGTAGCCTCAGTCTCGATCTGAACTGGTCCGAGGGGCGCGAAGTTGCCGTCGAGATATGCAGGACCGCGGATGTAATCGTCGAAAATTTCCGACCTGGCACGCTGAAACGCTTCGGTCTTTCTTACGAGGATGTTCGCCAATTTAATCCGAAAGTCGTCTACGCCTCGCTTAGTGGCTATGGACAATCGACATCGTGGAGTAATCGTCCGGCCTTCGCGGTCACTGTCCAAGCGGAAACCGGGTTGACCTCAATCGTCGAGGACCATTTCGGTGGTGCGCTGTCGGAACCGATGAATGACGCTTGCAGTCATGCGGATATATACACCGGGCTTCAGGGTGTTATCGGAATTCTTGCTGCGCTCCAGCATCGCAATCGGACCGGTGAGGGGCAGCATATAGACGTCTCGATGGCGGCAACCATGCTATCGGTGAACGAGCGTGCCGGTTCTCAGTTGTCCGGTATCGACACCAACGGCGAACCGATCGCGCTGTCGGCGAATGAAGCTCATATTTTCGAGTTGCCGGACGGCAATCGGCTAACGATTGCGGCAAGCCCGATCTTTTCGCCGATGTTCGCGCGCTATTGCGCGATGATGAGACGGAATGATCTGTTGGGCGATCCTCGCTACGCGACGGCCAATCTCCGGCGCAAGCATCTGAGTTCCCTGCTGGAAGAGGTGCGCGTCTGGTTGATGACCTTCACGGACTTGCAGGAGTTGCAAGCTCAGGTCAGCGAAGCCGGCCTTGCCTGCGGCGTGATCCGAACCGTGAACGAGTTCGCCAAATCGGATTGGGTCAAGGAATGGGGGGCGGTTGTCGAAGTCGACGACAGGTCGGGCGGCACGACCCGTATGCCCGGCAATCCGTGGCGCTTCAGCCGATCGACGCTTCCGCCGCCCGGCATTCCTGCCTTTCAGGGGGAGCATAACGAGGAGATTCTCGCGGAAAGCAATGTGCCGGCCGATCGCATCAAAGACATGCAGGCGCGTAGGATCCTTCTGAGCCGCCGCAATCCGTTCGGCGGGTACGATTAAAAATGGAGCAAACGGGGGCGAGTTGTTAGTCCTTTTTCTGATTCAAGTCAGAATGACGGCCACAGCCAAATGGAGTTGCGGTGAGGAAGTTTCGGGCGGTCTTGTCGTAACGCGTCTCGCTCGCGCCGATAGGATCGTGGCGAAAACATATCTCCACTGAGGACGGTTGAATGAAGCGTGTGGAAATAACTTCATATGGCGTGCCAGAGCACGTGGCACATTGCGTCGAGGCGCCGGACGTGGGGACGCCGGCGGCCGGAGAAATTACCTTTGAGGTCTTGGCATTCCCGATCAATCCGGCGGACGTGATGTTCTGCGCTGGCGGATACCGACTCAAACCGCCTTTACCTGCCACGCCAGGCGCTGAATGCGTCGGAAGAGTTCTGGCAATTGGCGACGGCGTGTCTCACGTCGCGCCGGGTGATTTGGTCATCAACCTGCAGCGTGAGAACTGGGCTCAGCGCCGCTGCGTCAAGGGCGACGATGTGATTCGTCTGCCGACAGGCATCGACGTGAAACAGGCAGCTATGATCCGCATCAACCCGCCTACTGCTCTCCTGATGTTGACCGACCTAGTCAAGCTGCGGCCAGGAGAATGGGTGCTGCAGAACGCAGCCAACTCCGCCGTTGGAAGGTTGCTGATCCACTTTGCGCGGGCGCGCGGCCTGCGCACAGTCAACGTCGTCCGTCGTGAGGCTCTATTCACGGAGCTCAAGACTCTGGGTGCCGATGTCTGCCTGATTGATGGCCCTGACCTGCCGTCTCAGGTGTCGTCCGCCGTCGGCGGAGCGCCAATCAGGTTGGCTCTCGACGCGGTGGCTGGCCAGGCCACGCAGCGTTTGGCCGCTTCCGTTGCGGACGGAGGGACGGTTTGCAACTATGGGGCGATGACAGAGGCGGAAGTCACCGTAGCTTATTCAGATCTGATTTTCCGTGGTCTCAGCGTGGTCGGCTTCATGCTCGGGCGAGCCCTCGCCAGGCGCTCGTTGGCAGAAGTCCGTGCGCTCTATGCCGACATCGCCGGCCAGGTGTGCACTGACGGCTTGCAAGCCCCTGTTGAAGCTATCTACCCCATCGAGGAAATCGGCGCTGCCCTATCGCATGCTCAGCGTCCGGCGCGAGGCGGAAAAATCCTGGTCGCCCCCAATGGCGTCATCTGATCGAACGCGAGCTTCATACGAGGGCTCGGCTATCGTCGGCAACCGATTGATGTTCGTACGAGGAATGGGCGCATATGCGCGTGGTTGTTCTGCTGCGCCTAGGTAGCGTTTGCGTGGGCGCGCTCCGAAGGAAGATACAACAGGAGTATCTGGTGATGCGACTAAAGGGAAAGAACGCGCTCATAACGGGTGGCAACAGCGGCATCGGTCTCGCCACTGCAAAGCGATTCGTCGAGGAGGGCGCAAGGGTGCTTATTACGGGGCGAGATGCGAAAACGCTCGCTTTTGCGGAATCTTCACTCGGGTCTTCCGCAATTTCGATCCGAGCCGACGTCGTCGATGCGGACGCTCGCGCTCGCGTCATTGCCGTGGCCAAGGATAGCTTCGGAAAGCTCGATATCGTTTTTGCCAATGCAGGCATAGCCAAATCGACTACATCCTCGATCGAGGATACGCCCGAAGATATCTACGATGAGGTCTTGAAAACAAATGTGACCGCTGTCTTCCTGACGGTACAGGGCGCACTCCCTTTGCTTAGAGACCGCGCATCGATTATTCTGAATAGTTCGGTCGCCGCAAACGCCGGTTTTCCCGGTTCAGGCGCCTACCCCGCGAGCAAGGCCGCTGTGAAGGCCATGGCACACTCGCTTGCGTCCGAACTCGCTCCTCGACGGATCCGGGTCAACTGCGTCGTTCCTGGAGTCATCCGCACTCCCGTCTGGAATCGAGGGCGCTCTCCAGAAGAGGGAGAGGCGCGAGTGAAGCGGATGCTGAAGAAGGTGCCGTTCGGAGAGATTGGCGAGGCCGAGGATGTCGCGAACGCGGTATTATTTCTCGCCTCCGACGAGTCGCGGTACATCACGTCGACGGAAATAACTATCGATGGCGGGTTCTCTGGATCGCACGGTGCGGTCTGAAAGTCACACCTCATTGCTTGCTTGGGTCACGGGCGACGCTCATCCGAAGGCACCCGAAACGTAATGTGAGCGGCTCGCGCTCGTTATCGGCCGCTTATCGGTTTGACCATCATAGCGACACCACGACAAACAAATGGACTGCGCTTATGGAAACGTTTGAAAGCCGCCCTCCAGGTGCAGGAGCTATCGAATGACCGTTTCCTTCGAACCCAACATCAAGAATGCGTCGGCCCGAGATTCCGAGACTTTGCGTTGCGAGCTTATAGGAACGCCGGGATCACCCTATTCGGTCAAGCTGAGGGCAATCCTTCGGTACAGGAGGATTCCTTTCGACTGGATCATTCGAGCTCCGCAATTCGAAGCCGATCCACCTCCTGTCAGGCCGCTCCTAGTTCCGCTTCTTCGCTTTCCAGGCGAGGCGACCTACCATATTGACACGTCTCCAATCGCGCACGCGCTGGAGGTCCGCTATCCGGGCGGACGCTCGATCATTCCCGAAGATCCGGCATTAGCGTTCTTAAATTTCCTCTTTGAGGACTTGGCCGACGAGTGGATCACAAAGATGATGTACCACTACCGATGGTCGTATGCCGACAATATCGCCTATTGCAAATCCTGGATAGCAAGCGACCTTCATCCCGAGGATGACGCAAGAAAAAGAGCGCAAGTCGCGGAGATGCTGGCAACTCGGCAAATCGATCGCATGGAGATGGTCGGCTGCACACCTGAGAACGGCCCGGTGATCGAACAGGGGTTTGCCCGGGTGATCGCGGCTCTGACGTCACACATCGCAGAGGGCGGGCCTAACTATCTGTTTGGCACCCGTCCAGCCCTCGCGGACTTTGCTATGTTCGGTCAATTGCTGCAACTCGCGACCGATCCGGTGTCAGCCGCGATCATGCGACGGGATGCGCAGGATCTATTTGATTGGCTGCGCCGCCTCGACGATGCTTCCGGCGTCAACGGCGCCTGGGCGTCGTCGCGAGACATCCTCGATTGGCCAGTCGTTCGAAACCTCGCGCGGATCGCCGGCGACAGCTACCTTCCATATCTGAGCGCCAACAGTGCTGCATTCGAGGCGGGCCAACCGTCGTTCGAGGTCCTGCTTAGTGGCCAGAGGTTCGCGCAGCCCGTTTTCAGATATCAGGTCAAGCGTTTTAGGCGCCTGCGCGACGCGTTCTCCACCTTGCGGCGCGATGCCCGATGCCGGCTCGAACCTCTGTTGCGTGACACGGACTGTCTCCAACACATCGTTTAAGGGAAAGCGGCCATACCTCTGATGGTGAGACGATGCTTCTCTGGGATTTCGTGATCAATCATTCTCGACGCAAGCCCAGCGAGTTCTTCGCGCGTCAGGGATCGCGGCAAATAACGCTTGCAGAAACGGCGGAACGGATTGATCGGTTCGCGGGAGCGTTGATCGGAGAGGGGGCGGTCGTTGGCGACCGTATAGGCTATCTTTCAAAAAACGATATAGACATGGCCATCATGTTCCTGGCCGCTGGGCGCGTCGGGGTAGTGGCTGTGCCTCTGAACTACCGACTGTCCGCCGCCGAACTGAGCGCAATCGTGAGCGACGCCAAAATCAAACTGTTCTTTGCCCATTCAGCTTTCCTGTCCGTCGCCGACGCTTTCCGGTCCGAGCAGCCTGGGGTAGTACGTTGGATCGCGACAGGCACGCAGGGCCGCTCAGGCTGGACCGATCTGGAATCATGGTTCGATTCTCATCCCCCACTGTCTAGCGATCATCCCAGACCGGATGTCAGCGACGTCGCGTGCCAGATGTACACGAGCGGAACGACGGGGCGAGCAAAGGGCGTGATGATCACGCACGCCAACTATCACGCGAGTGTTTCACAAGTCGTTTCCTGCCTGGAGCACAGGCCATCCCTGGGCGAGGCCACGCTGCTTGCCATGCCGCTCTTCCACGCCGGCGGGATGCAAGTGCTGACGTTGGCCGCGTACCTAGGTCTCACATTGGTGATACACGCGGACTTCGACTCCCGGATGGTGGTCGAGAGTCTCGTCGAGAATCGAATTGCGATTGCTCTGTTCGCTCCGACGATGATTAGCTTCCTTTTGAATGAGATCGGTGACGTCGCAGAGCGTGACTGGAGCGCTCTAAAGACGATCATGTATGGGGCATCTCCGATAGACAAGCCGCTCCTTCTCCGCGCGATTGAGGTTTTCGGTTGCGATTTCTATCAATCCTATGGGCTGACAGAAACAACAGCGACAGTGACCATGCTCGATGCGTCGGCGCACGCTCGGGGCTTGCGCGACAAGGCTTCAGACCGTCAGTTGGCTTCCGCCGGACTTCCGGTCTTTGGAACGGAATTGCGAATCACGGATCGGAACGGCGTCCTCGTTTCGTCCGGAATGTCGGGAGAGGTCAGAGTTCGCGGTGCTCAGATCATGCTGGGTTATTGGAAAATGCCCGATGAGACTGCTGAAGTCTTGGCGGATGGCTGGTTTCGAACCGGCGATATCGGCCGGATCGACGAGCGTGGTTACCTGTTTATCGAAGATCGGCTGAAGGATGTCATTGTGTCGGGTGGGGAAAACATCTCCTCCAAGGAAATAGAGTCAGTTCTGATCGAGCATCCGGCAATATCGGATGTTGCGGTCGTCGGCATACCGGACTCACGGTTCGGCGAAGCGGCTTTAGGCTGCATTGTTGTTGCCGCAGGTGCGTCAACACCATCTCTGGACGATCTCGTTTCGTTCTGCCGGCAGAAGCTTGGCGGCTACAAAATTCCGCGTCGATTTGTGTTCGTGCCGGACCTCCCGCGAAACGCGACGGGCAAAGTGCTGAAGAGAGAATTGAGATCCAAGTTTCGAGATACTCACGACCACTTGAAGTGACGTCGCCGCATGGATCCGATCACCCAATGGGAACCAGCCGCCGACGCGCTACCCTATAAACGTCTTTAAATCGATTGCACGTTTTCTTTGAAGATTTGATCCCGGACTCCCGAACCGAGCGACGCGCCGCCGAACGGCGGCCAATCCGCAACCGCGCCGCCGATTCAATGCAGGGGGAATGGTGCTCTCGAGGCCGTCACCGCACGGCTGGTGTGGCAACTCGCATGCCATGAGCCGAGCGTCGCGTAGGCGTAAATCCCCATCTCGTCATGGTTGTTGCCCTGACGGACGATGCGGCCCTCGCGCTGCGATCTAGCTCTGGAGCCAGGGGGGCAGGCAGGCCCACCTCGACGAGCCGTCACCGCAGCGGAATCCAGAGCGGGCTCTTCCAGCCCTTCAATGCCTCGAGAAACACCTGAAGCTTGGACGGCAGAAACCGTCGCGTGGGATAGACGGTATGAATGAAGATTTCCGGAGAGGACCATTCCGGGAGCAGGCGAATGAGTTCTCCTTTCGCGATCCGCGCGTCGCAAAATGTTGAGGGGAGGAACCCGATGCCGTGGCTGCGGTATGTAAAGGCGCTCGCGGCTTGGTGGTCGCGAGCGGAGACCGGACCGGAAACGGGTACCTTGATCGATTTCCTGCCGCTGACGAGCTCCCACTCGGCTTCATTATTTCTTCCGTTCAGAAGGATGCACTGATGCTCGCGTAGATCATCGGGCCTGGACGGAGGATTGCGGCCGTCGAGGTAGTCCGGCGTGCAGACGAGATAGCGGACGCTCTTTCCAATGCGTTGGGCGATCAGCGTCGAGTCCCGCAACTCTCCATAGCGCAGGGCGACGTCGACATTCTCGGCAATCAGGTCGACGAAGGCATTCGTAACGAACAGATCGACCTGAACGCGAGGATAGGTCCGCAGGAACGACGAAATGAATTTATAAAACGGCTCCTGTCCTATGGTGACGGGCACCGAAACCTTGAGCAGCCCCTCCGGCTTTCGTTGGACCTGCGTGAGGGCCCGTTCGGCATCGTAGAGTTCGCCGAGCGGGTCGTTGCACTGATTGAAATAGGCGCGCCCCTGTTCTGTCAGATTTAGCCGGCGCGTCGTGCGCTGAAGAAGCGTTGCGCCGAGTTGCTCTTCGAGCACCGTCACCCTGCGGCTGACCGTCGACACGGGCATGCCGAGTGCACGCGCCGCTCGGCTGAAGCTTTCGAGTTGAGCCACCTTTGCGAAAATCGCGATGTCGTTGAGATCAATCATGGCCACACTTTCTCACAAATGGAAAACAGAATCCAGACATTTCCATCTAGTTAAAGAAGGCTCCATCCGGCAGGTTTTTGCGAGGTAATCGACGTGGTAGCGAAGGGTCGCATGGCAGACAAAGTCGCAGTCGGTGGCGCCAACCTCGTCAGAGAAGTTCGTAAACGGGTTTTATCGCCGCGCGACAACAGGCGGCGCGGGGGCCCCGTCACTTCATTGATGTCACTAGGGAGAAAAGAGATGTGCTTCGATACGCGGCCATTGGCGGTATTCTTGGGTGCTATCATTCTGTTTGCTGCGACCACAGGCAACTCACTTGCCCAGAAGCGAACGCCTCTACAGACGATTGAATTCCCACCGGACTACGAGACGGTGGCTGTGATTGCTGAACTCCAGCCGGGCCAGTGCACCACGCGCCACGGTCATCCAGGCATCGAAAGCGCCTATGTTCTGGAGGGTGAGGCTGTTGCGAAGTTCGATAACAAGCCGGACCAGATTCTCAGAACCGGGCAACCGCTGCAGTTCGGGGTCGAAGAAGTGCATAACGTCTGCAATGTCAGCAGTGCACCGTTCAGGGCTCTTGCCCATTACATCGTCCAAAAGGGCAAGCCGTTGGTAACGCCCGCTTGGTGATGCTCTCCGGATTGCTCACACGCAGAGCGATCGGTTTGTCCTGACAGCTTTTCAGTGTGTGCGCCTGTCGAGTGCGACGCTCGACACGGCAACGAAGGTCACGTTTCCCAACGGAGGACTGGTCATGCTGAGACAGGTAAGAGCCACGGTATCATTCGTCGTGGTTGCCTTCTTGCTCATAGCCGAAGGTGCGCTGGACGCGCGCGCGGACTCGAAATTGCCGGATCCTCGCAACGCAGCCGTAGCGCAACAGCTCTTCCGGCTGGATTGTGGGCGCTCCCTCGCAAATGACGAATCTGTGTGGACGCCGGGCCAGAACGTCGGGGTTAGCATCGAATTCTCATCGACTTGCTGGCTCGTAAAGCATGGAAACGAATGGTTGCTTTGGGATACGGGCGTTCCTGAAGCAACATTCGGCGACCCGCAAGGCTGGTCCACCTTGCCGAAATTGATCGTCTATCGCCTCGACAAGTCACTAACGGGTCAACTCGCCGAGATCGGGCTAAAGCGAGACGACATCTCTCGGGTCGCAATATCGCACACCCATGGAGACCACATAGGTAACGTGAGCCTGTTCCCCAATTCCACAATTCTGATGCAGCGGGCCGAATATAGCTGGATCCATTCCCCCGACGGGCCGAATGACAACGTGAATCAATTGATGGCGCTGGCACGCAAACTCATGGGGACCCCGAAAAACCTCCAACTCGTCGACGGTGATACCGACGTATTCAGTGACGGGAGCATCATCCTGATTTCCACGCCAGGGCACACTCCCGGCAGCCAGGCGCTGCTGGTCCATCTCAAGAATTCCGGTTTCGTCGTTCTGTCCGGTGACGTCGTCCATCTGGAAGGGAATTTCGAGAAAAGCATAGTCCCGTCCCTCAATACAAATAAGCCTGAATCGATCGCGTCGATGGAAAGAATCAGACAGCTGATCGGAACATACAAGGCGACGCTCTTCATCAATCACGACAAGAAGCAAACCGACAAGCTCAAGCTGCTCCCTGCATTCTACGATTGAGGCTTGGCGATTGATCGCCGTAATCCGGCGCGATTGAGCGGAGTCGCCGGGCTCGTCACCTATTAAACGTCAAATGCGAAACGTTGCGAAAGCACGAAGGAGCGGGGATGGCCAATACGACGGCACGGCTGACAGTTGCAGAAGAGGTCGGGTCCACGGATGACGTATTCCGAAAGGTGGCGTGGCGCCTCATACCATTCATGATCCTGCTTTATTTCGTAGCGTTCCTTGACCGTATCAATATCGGTATCGCCGCGCTCACTATGAACAAGGATCTCGGAATTTCAGCGACGGCATTATGGAAATGCTGCTGGAATATTCTTCCTCGGATATTTTCTGTTCGAGGTTCCGAGCAATATCATGCTCGAGAAGGTCGGTGCGCGCAGATGGATCGCAAGGATCATGGTCACGTGGGGCCTTCTCTCTGCGGGTATGACCTTCGTGCAGGGAGAAACCAGCCTTTTTGTAATCCGCTTCCTGCTTGGCGCTGCGGAAGCCGGATTCTTTCCTGGTATGATCATGTACCTGACTTATTGGTTTCCCGCGTCGACTCGGGCGAAGATAACTGGTGCCTTCCTCGTCGCAATTCCGTTATCGAGCGTTCTTGGTGCTCCAGTTTCCAGCGCAATTCTTGACCTGGAGGGATTTGGCTTACGTGGCTGGCAATGGCTTTTCTTGATAGAAGGAATTCCAGCGATCCTGCTTGGATTTGTAGTTCTCAAATATTTGACCGACAAGCCAGCCGATGCTGAATGGCTCTCTCCGTCGGAACGTCAAATTGTCAGCGACAGGATCGCGGCGGAGGCTGCTCATGGCGGCGAAAAGCACTCTCTTGTGGCTGGATTGGTGAGCCTTAAGGTGTGGTTCTTTGGTCTAATCTACTTCGGAATCGTCATCGGCGTTTATGGGATGAGCCTTTGGTTGCCACAGATCGTCAAAGGCTTTGGCGAGCTAAACAATCAGCAGGTCGGACTCATAACTGCCATTCCTCACGCGTTTGGTGCCGTCGCGATGGTCATTTGGGGACGGAACTCCGATAGGACGGGCGAGCGGGTTTGGCACATGGCGTTGGCGGCGTTTGCTGGCGCTGGTGGTCTGGTTGCGAGTGCTTTCCTTGCGAGCGCGCCGATTGTGGCCTTAAGTGCCATGGCGTTCGCTGCAATTGGAATATACTCGGCGCTGCCGGTCTTCTGGACATTGCCCACTGCAATACTACGTGGGACGGCCGCGGCCGGCGGCATAGCTTTGATCAATTCGCTGGGGAATCTGAGTGGGTATCTCGGACCCTCGATGGTTGGCTATCTCAAGGATCAGACTGGTGATTTCCAGTCCGGTCTGATCATGCTGGGAGGATTTCTCGCGATGGCGGGTCTCCTGGTGTCCGCGGTCACTCGCAACAGGGCCCCAGTGCGTTCATCTTGAAAAGCTGATCAAGCGGGTGGACTGTTCGTTGGGATCCACAGGACCAGCAGCGACCTGGTCAACCCCAGCATGTTGGGCTGTTTCCGTGACAACGCACTGCGCCTCAGGGATTCTTAAGAATGGCTAGGAGACCCTGATACGATGGACGATGAAACCCACCGAAACGGGTATCGGCCAGTCTAGCTTTGCTCCCTGATTTCGCGCGGGGTGATCGTTCCGTTGATCTACGCTCGGAACGAGTGCGGCTATCGTCGGGGCAGTCCCCCTTTGCTGATCGATCTTGAACCCGAGCATGGCATGACCGGGTATGCCGAGGGCCCGCGGCGCTCTGAAGCTTTCGAGCTGTGACACCTTCGCGAAGATCGCGATGTTGTTGAGATATGCTGCAGCTTTCTCATCAATGGAAAATAGATTCCACATATTTCCATCTAATCAAAGAAGGCTCCATTCGACACATTTCCACCGACAGAACCGACATGACCGACGCAACGGCGGAGGGGCTGGATGGCAGACAACATCGATAATGCGCAGAAAGGGGCGAAGGCCGGGCTGCGCGAGATTCAAAAGAGACTGGGGTTCATTCCGAACCTGGTCTCGGCTCTTGCCGGCGCGCCGGCCGCGCTGGACGGCTACCTCGCTCTGGACCGGGCATGGAACCATTCGTCCTTCACGGCCGAGGAACGCCAGATCGTCCTGCTCGCCGCGTCCGTGGAGAACAGTTGCCGCTACTGCGCGGCGCTCCACACGACGATGCTGAAGGCGATGCGGACGGCCCCCGCCACGCTCGCCGCCATCCGGAACCGGGTGGCGCTCCGGGAGCCAAAACGGAATGCCCTTGTGAAGATCACTGGGGACATCGTTGCGGGACGGGGCTTCGCTTCGGAAGGCGCCAAGCGGGATTTCCTCGCTGCCGGCTACGACGCCACCGCTCTGAAGGAACTCACCGTCGGCATCGCTCTGGCGACGATGGGCAACTACCTCGACCACCTGGATCCGATTCCGATCGATCCGGCTCTCACAATTGAAGCGCGCTGAGGCGCCTCACTCATCAAAGGAGAAAGACAATGTCGACATCGAAAACGATCGTGATTACCGGTGCCTCCCAGGGTATCGGCGCGAGCCTCGTCAACACGTTCGCGGCGCGCGGCTACAACGTGGTCGCCACTTCGCGGAGCGTCAGCCGATCCAGCGAGATTCCGGCCTCCGACAAGGTGGTCCGCGTGGACGGCGACATCGCCGATCCGGCGACCGCCCGTAAGGTGGTTGAGAAGGCGCTCTCCCGCTTCGGCAGTATCGATGCCCTCGTCAACAATGCGGGCATCTTCTTCGCCAAGCCGTTCGTCGATTATACGCTCGACGATTACCGCAAACTCGCGGCAACGAATGTCGAAGGCTTCCTCCATCTGACGCAGCTCGTCGTGCGCCAGATGGTGGCGCAGAAGAGCGGCGGCAGCATCGTCAGCATCACGACGCCCCTGATCAGCCACCCGATCGCCGGCATGCCGGTGTCGGTCGCCATGATCACCAAGGGCGGCATCGAGGCCGCCTCCAAGAATATCGCGATGGAATATGCGCGCGACGGCATCCGCGTGAACACGGTGGCGCCGGGCGTTGTCGACACCCCGCTGCACAAGGACAACCCGAAGGATTTCCTGAAGACGCTTTCGCCGATGAACAGCATTTCGAGCGCGCAGGAGATCGTCGATGCGGTCGTCTTCCTGACCGAAGCTCCGCATATCACCGGGGAGGTGCTGCACGTCGACGGCGGCGCACATCTGGGCAGATGGTAACCCTTGGCCACGTTCCGGCCGCTGGCGCCGAACAGCGGCTGAAGGATATCGGCGTCACCCTGCCGCCTCCGCCGACCCCCTTCGGGGCCTATGTGGAGGCGGTCCAGATCGGCAGGCTGCTCTTCCTGAGCGGGATGCTGCCGGTGGTCGACCGCAAGCCGCAATTCATCGGCCGTCTGGGCGGGGAGTTGTCGGTGGAGGAGGGTCGAAAGGCTGCGGAGCTCGCCGTCCTGAGCGCTCTCGCTGCCGTACGGGAGCATCTCGGCTCGCTCGACAAGGTGACGGGCGTCGCTAAGCTCGGCGTCTACATTGCGACGGCAGGGGACTTCCGCGATCACCCAAAGGTCGCCGACGGGGCTTCCGAAGTGCTCCTCAAGGTCTTCGGCCCCGAGATGCTGTCGGGTCGTGTCGTGCTCGGCATGGCCAGCCTGCCTCTGGGCTTGCCGGTCGAGGTAGAGCTCGTTCTCGAGGTCGCCGCGTAAACACTAGGTGCCGGGCTCGGCACGACAACCTGATGGATATAAATAATGATGGCTTTCTCCGATACCGTCATGCAACCGCTCAAGCTTCGTTCCCTCGTCTCTCGCGGTGTGCTCGTCCCGCTCAACTTCACGCTTGGAACGAGTGCCGCGATCATCAGGACGGTTCCTCTTTTGCTGGTCGATCTCGTGACGGATGACGGCGTGACCGGGCACGCCTACGTATTCTGCTACAGACCATCGGGAGCCCGCGCGATCGCAGCACACCTGGCGGAAGCCTTCGACCTGTTGGCTAGCCGCCCGGTGACCCCCTATGACGCGGCACGATCCCTTTCGCGCCAGTTCGCATTAATCGGCGTCACCGGCACCGTGCGAATGGCTCTTTCGCTGTTCGACATGGCGCTCTGGGATGCGCTCGCGCGATCCAGGGGAATGCCGCTCGCCGCTCTGCTGGGTAGCCAGCCGCGGGCGTTGCAGGCTTATGACAGCCGCGGCCTCGGGCTGATGGAGCCCGACCGTCTGTCGAAGGAAGCAGATGCGCTGCTCGCAAGCGGATTGAAGGCCGTCAAGCTTCGATTGGGATATCCGTCGGCCAAAGAGGATATCTCCGCTTTGAAGGCCATTCGCCGCGTCGTTGGCGATGCCGTCGCCGTCATGGTGGACTACAATCAGGCGCTTACGACGGCGGAAGCGATCGCCCGCGGACGACAACTCGAGAACGAGGGGATCTACTGGCTCGAGGAACCGATCCCCCACGAGGACTACAATGCGCATTCCACCATCGCCAAAGAATTGCGCGTACCTGTCCAGATCGGTGAGAATTTCAATGGGCCGGAAAGCATGCTCACTGCCCTGAGCGCTCGCGCCTGCGACTACGTCATGCCTGATGTTGCCAGGATCGGCGGCGTCAGCGGCTGGATGCAGGCCGCCGCGCTTGCAGTTGCAAGCGGCGTCGAGATGTCTTCGCATCTGATGCCGGAGGTCAGCGCTCAGCTTCTTTCGGCCACGCCGACGGCACATTGGCTCGAATACGTGGATTGGGCTGACGCTTTGTTGCAGGAACCGTTGCGAATAGATGACGGCAAAGTGTTGACGTCACAGCATCCCGGCAGCGGAATTGTTTGGGACGAAGACAAAATTCGTCGACTTGAGGTGATTTGACTATGTCAGACGAAGTCAAAGTCGGCACATGTGGCTTCGACCACGTGGGGTTGAGCGTTCGCGATCTTGCGATTTCGCGGAAGTTCTTTTGCGATTGCCTTGGATGGCACGTTGTCGGTGAACGTCCGGATTATCCGGCGGCGTTCGTGTCGGACGGACACTGCCTCCTCACGCTGTGGGAGGTCGCGTCACCCGACATGGCGATCGCGTTCGATCGGCGCGCCAATGTCGGTTTGCATCATCTGGCGCTCGCGGTCGCCGACCGGGCCGGCCTCGACGCCCTTTACCAGCGAGTGTCGGGCTGGCCCGACGTTGTCGTCGAGTTCGCACCGCAACCGT
Organism: Bradyrhizobium sp. Unk1; assembly: GCF_059512345.1. NCBI lineage: Bacteria > Pseudomonadati > Pseudomonadota > Alphaproteobacteria > Hyphomicrobiales > Nitrobacteraceae > Bradyrhizobium > Bradyrhizobium sp. Unk1. The sequence continues at coordinate 116,072 of NZ_JCAMOP010000013.1, read as the reverse complement.
CCGGCTCCGACCCTAAGATTCATTTCGTGGTGTACGAGCCGAGCGGCGTGCGGGTCGAGTTTACCTTCGATCCTCGCCTCGAAGGCGTACGCAAGGCGGGGTAGCGCGGTTTGAGCGGCAACCGGACACGGCAAGGAGGCGACATCGTGAGCAAACCCAAGATCCTGGTGCTCGGTGCCGGCGGAACCGGCGGCTATTTCGGCGGCCGTCTCGCCGAGAGCGGGGCCGATGTCACGTTTCTCGTCCGTGAAGGACGGCGCAAGATTCTTTCGGAGCAGGGATTGCGGATCGAGAGCTCATTCGGGGACGCGCAGATAGCAGTGAGGACGGTGCTCGCTTCGGAGGTGACGCCGATCTACGATGCGGTGATTTTGACATGCAAGGCGTACGATCTTGATGCCGCAATCGCGTCGATCGTACCAGCCGTAGCGCCGACTGGATATGTACTGCCTTTCCTGAATGGAATTGCCCATATTGATGCGTTGAACAAGAAATTCGGCCGAGACCGTGTGCTCGGCGGCACCGCGAAGATTCAAGCGACGATCATGCCGAACGGTGCGGTCAGGCAATTCAACGACTGGCGGACGCTTACCTTCGGCGAGCAATCAGGGGAAATGACCGAGCGCGTAAGAACGCTGGCGGCGCTGTTCGAAAGTGCGAAGGGTGTAGAGGTCTTCGCTGTCGACGACATGGTTCAACGGATGTGGGAAAAGCTGGTTCACCTCTCGACTGCGGCCGCCATGACTTGCTTGATGCGGGCGAATGTCGGCGAGATCGTCCGCACCCCCTATGGCCGCGATCTTTTTCTCGATCAGCTTCGTTGTGGCGCGGCGATAGCCGCTGCCAACGGTCACGCGCCGAGCGCGGCCTTCCTGAAAGCGTGGGAGGAGACGTTTTCTCAGCAGGACTCCCAATATTCGACCTCGATGCTGCGCGACATCGAACGGGGCGGCCGGACCGAGGTGGAACACATCCTCGGCTTTATGCTCGACAAGGCGGTCGCGGCGCAAATCCCCTGCAACACGCTGCTGCTCGCCTACACCAACGTCAAGGCTTTCGAGCAACGGCGGGCTGCAGGCCGCTTGCTTTGATGTGCTTCCCCTAAATGTAAAGCTTGAACAAGGAGACGCATACCTCGCGAAATAGCTATGGCTATTGCGCTGATCGCCTTTACTGGCGGCATCAGCCTGCTTCCGCTCTACGCGCGGAACTTGCTGCCGAAAACCATCGTCCGCCGGCCGATTCAGGGCGGCGCGCCACCCATCGTCGATCTGGTGATCGGCTACAATGAGGGTATGCGCAACGACTTGCAATCGATTAAGCGAGATGCCCCAGGTCTCGACGGGAGAATGAGCTGGATTTCAACGTGTGGAAGCTGACAGCACCCTGCCGGTCGTCTCGTCAGATCGAAGTGACCGTTTACCGCGGGCTTAAGACGCGGCACCCCAGTCAGGACATTGACCTCTGCTGGGTGAGGGGACGGCTATACGCTGACCTGAATGGGCGGTCCCTCAGGCCGCTAGCGCCAGAGCCGCAATCGAATCCGCTTCACGCTTGACTGATGTGTTGCCGAGCGCCCTCGGCTCAGGACAAGGGTGGCCGGAAGTCGATTTCCGCACAAAACGACTAAATCGCATGGGGTGGGGGCTGATGAAAATTGACGGTATCGTGTGGAAAGCGAGAGGCGTGGGGGTAGCCGTTGTGCCTTAGCGCAAGCTCTCACTCTGTCGATTGACTCCGATAGTTGGCGAAGGAGCCATCTCTTCAAGACACACAAATTTTTCTGTGAATTCAAGATCGAAAAATTGCGACAGGTATACCGCCGGCATTTGTCCGTCAGACTTGAAAATTTGTGCATGTAAATCAACGACGGAACGTCGTTCGAAATGATAGAGTGGGAGTAGGGGGAGGCGAATTTTTCGTGACGTTGTCTCTTAGCAGCACGGGATGACAAGCTATGCCGGATTTCTTTGTTAGCTATACCTCCGCTGACCGTGCTTGGGCGGAGTGGATTGCATTTGTCCTTGAAGAGGCTGGCTTTTCGACCGTCATTCAGGCTTGGGATTTTCGCCCTGGCAGCAACTTTGTCCTTGAGATGCAGAAGGCTAGCGAAGCTGATCGCACGATCATGGTCTTGTCGCCGGACTACCTGAAATCTCAATTTACCTCGCCAGAATGGGCTGCAGCCTTTGCACAGGACTCGCAAGGTATTGATCGAAAGCTACTGCCCATTGTGGTCCGCAAGTGCAATGTGCCAGGTCTGCTGAGAAGTGTGGTCCACATCGATCTGTCAGCGCTTGACGAGGATAGTGCCCGCCAGCAGCTTCTCGATGGGACAAACGCCAAACGTGCGAAGCCGTCGAAGCGACCAAAATTTCCTGGAGCCGAGGCGCCAGCGCTACGCAAGCCGTTTCCTGGTTCAGCCTCCGAGGTGCATCGATCAACTTACATTCCCGATTTGAAGAAGCAATCGACGGACGTCGATCGCAGGCGTTTCAGCCAAGCGGCGTTCGATACAATTCGCGCCTACTTCAGGAATGGATTGAACGAACTCGCTGACCATAGCGACGCGATCGAATGTGACTTTCAATCAAGTTCAATGACAGGATTTTCGGCTGAAGTCTTCCTTCACGGCAAGAGCGCTTGTCGATGCCGCTTGTGGCTTGGGGGTCTAAGTTCACCTGACGGCATCTCCTATGCCGAGGGGCAGGCACATTTTGGAACCAACGCATGTAATGAGATACTCTCGATCTCGGAAGCCGGTGGTGCGCTATATCTCGAGGCTCTCTTCGGAACCTCGACTGCTCAGTTTGCTGAAACCCTGAACCCCAAACGGATGGACGCTGGGCAGGCTGCTGATTATTTGTGGCGACGCTTTGTTAAGCCGCTTGAGCGGTGATGGAAGCGGCCGCTATTGATGCAGCACGAGCTGCGTAGTGTTTGTATCGACTGTATCGGGCATGTATTAGCTTTGACGTTGGAGTTGCTCGTAGCCTTTCATGATTTCTTTGATTTGCTCGTCGCTTAAGTAACCTAGTTCGGGAACTTCTCCGACTGCGCCGAACATCTCGTGTAAGCCGCTTGACCAATCGCTTATCTGGACTCTGCCGTCCTCAGGCGCAAAGTGAGCCCGTATTGCGCCTTCCATCAAATTTAGAAATTCGAAGTAACAGGAGCCTGCGGTAATTCTGGTTAGTCTGCAATTGTCCCAACCATCGACAGCTTTGACGATGTCGTAGCGAAAGTAACCTTGCCCGTCCTCGATATGCCGTAGCAGTTTTTTCTTGTAGTCCGCGAATAGCTCCTTTGCTTGCGGAAAGGGCACGGGCACAATGTAAACCTGATTTGAAAAGTCGGTATTGCTGGGCAGCGCGATTCGATTTCCTTCGCGCTGGAGGTTGGGAGCGCTGGCCTTGTTTTTGATGAATAAGGTTATGGTGTCTCGGCTGTGAAGGGAGCCGGGTAAGACAAGATCCACTTGAAGCTTATGGGATACGTTGAAGCCGAACTGAAGGACGTGTCGGAATAGTTCTGCGCGATCCTCGACAGTTGCGATAGTTCCAGGCATTGCTGGAACGACATAGGCGCCTCGAAGTGTCTGGCCCGCCAAATTAGTGAGTGGTTCGATGAGTCGCTTGTCTGTAACATACTTCTTGATCTCATCGCGATTTCCGGATTGCACGAGAGTCGACAATCCTTGATCGATCTTCTCCAACGATTTGCGAACATAGTGGCTCACTGCTCCCTTGAGCATTGCGTCGATGGCGACATCCAGTAAATCCATGAGCTGACATTCCTTCAATGTGCTGCTCTATTCGTTTGGCGTCCTGAAATGACGAAGAGTACTCAGCAAGGGCATTCCAATCAACCCCAGCGTGCGACGGATTGAGCCGAGTCTTTCGGCCTGTGTTGGGTTCATCGATCTGGGCGCGCCGCAGCGAAGGCAGGGACGGCTCTTACCCAGAGCAAGCGTTGGAAGTGCGTCTTCTCCGTGCCAATTTCCGCCGCACTTGCCGCCACCCAGTTCCCCGTCACCCCGCCAACCCCGACCGGATGAAGGGCTTTCCACCGCACTGTCACCGTCCAGAACGGCTCGGTCCGGAGTTTCCCCAGTTGCGCCGGGCCTAGAGCAACATCCGTCAGTTGGTGCCGACCGTGAAGGTCGCGCGCTGCCAACCCGTAGAGCGATCATGCTTTCGCAAACAGCGCCTTCCAATGTCCTGTTCACTGGCCCGAGTTGGTCTTGAGTCCGCTCCCGCAAAGACGGACTTGAGCCGCTTCACATGCATGCTCGCATCGATGCTGAGATAAAGTACCTGCTGTGATTGTGCGCGGTGAATTGCTATCACATCAGCTTGAAATGAGCTGCACACGCCAGAGCGACATGTTGAAATAGTCTCCAACTGGCCAGAAGGCCGATGTGAGCTATGGAGCTGACAAACAGGGATTACGGTGGCAGTGCATCTAACTATCGCTCGCCAAAGAAGGCTTGCGAGTTTAACGCGCCGTCACCGCAATTCGACGTTTTGGGATTTTACTTCTCGGGCCAAATTACACGGCCGTAGATCGATCACTGTTCCTTCCTAAACAAATCCTGGAAGATGAGTTGGCCCCAGATGCAGCCGCGTGCGTGCACCAGCGCGCCGCCTTCGTTGAGCTTTCCCAGCTTGACGGGTGCGAAGCCGAGCTGTTTGGCCAAGGCCGCCACGGGAGCGATCGCGTCGTCGTCGTCGCTGGATAAAAAGACGACCCGGTGGCCGCCCTCGACGACCGGATCGGCGGCCAGGGTGGCCGCAACCAGGTGATTGAAACCTTTCACGAGCTTGGCGCCGGTGAACGCCTTCGCGACGAACGCGGAGGAGGGGAGACCGTCCAGCTCTTCGGGGACTGGAAACGCGTTCATCGCGTCGATGATCGTCTTGCCTTTCCAGCTCGGCAGGGCCTTCGCAACCTCGCGATGCTCGGCGAACGGGACCGCCAGGATGATCGTGTCGGCCTCGAGTGCTTCCCGCAGCGACTTGACGACGACCGTGGGTCCAATCGCCCGAGCCTGCGGCGCCAACGCCTCGGGTGGCCGGCGGCTCGCGACTGTGACCTCGATGTTCTTACGGGCGAAGGCGCGGGCGAGGGCCTGGCCTACCTTGCCGAATCCTATGATTGCGTAGCTCATCATGCGTCTCCGATTTTCAGATGGCCGAGAAGCCGCCGTCGACAGACAACTCCACCCCATTCACGAAGCTCGAATCGTCTGAAGCGAGAAACAGCGCGACCGCCGCAATTTCCTCAGGACGACCCATCTTTCCCCGCGGGATCAGGGCTTCGAACATCCGCTTCGCCTCCTCGGTGAGAACCTGGTCCTGCATCGGTGTGGCGATGGGCCCCGGGCTCAGCACGTTCACCCGGATGTTCCTGCCCTTCAGTTCGTTCAGCCACGTGCGTGCGAATGAGCGCAACGCCGCCTTGCTCGCCGCATACACGCCGTAACCGGGAAAACCTTTCACCGACGCAACCGACCCGGTCATGAAGATTGATCCGCCATCGCCAAACAGCGGCAACGCCTTCTGAACCGTGAACAGCGTGCCGCGCGTATTCAGGCCGAAGGTCGTGTCGAAATGCTGCTCGGTAATCTCGCCCAGCGGGACGGCTTCGCCGGTGCCGGCGCTCGCGTACAGGACGTCGATCTTGCCCTTGTCCCGCTTGACCGTGTCGAACAGGCGGTCGAGGTCGTCGAGATTGGCCGCGTCGCCGCGCACGCCGGTCACGTTCCGGCCAATCAGCCTGACGGCCTCGTCGAGCGCCTCCTGCCTTCGGCCCGTGATGAAGACATAGGCGCCTTCTTCAACGAAGCGCTTGGCGCTCGCCAGCGCCATGCCGCTCGATCCACCCGTGACGACTGCAACCTTACCTTCAAGCTTTCCCACGACTTCTCCTTTGAGACTCTGTCTTTGGCCGTTCGGGGAGGTCCCCGAGAACCTCGACATAGGTCCGCCGGCGACAGGCGTTGAGTGCGGAAGCGCGCACATCGGTGGTGCGGAATCGATCCGGCTGGACGGCTGGCGCCAGCCGCAACGATTGGCGTTCGCAGTTCGGAATTGGGCGGCGCTTGCCGGCATAGGCTGCGATGGCCGCCCGTGCTACCCACATACGAGATGCTGTTCGATGGATTGGACCGGCTTTGGAAGGCGCACCCCGGCGGTGCTGGATTGCACCATGATCGACTGGGATGACGTTCGCTATTTTCTTGCCGTCGCGCGTGGAGGCTCGGTGCGGGCCGCCGCCGAGCGCCTCGGGGTGAACCATTCGACCGTGCTGCGACGCGTCGCCCAACTGGAGGAACGGCTCGGGGCGCTCATGTTCGAGAAGCTGCCGTCCGGCTACCGCCTGACGGCTGCAGGGGAGGAGGTCCTCGAGCTTGCGGACCAGATGGAAGCGTCGTCGCACCAGCTGGAGACGCGCGTCTTCGGCCGCGACCAGGGCGTGCGCGGGCTTCTGCGGGTGACGCTGGCACCGCCGCTGGCGACACACCTGCTCATGCCTGATTTCGCCGATTTCGCGCGTCTGCATCCTGATATCGAGATGGACATCCTGTCGTTCGGCGAGCTGGCAAATCTGACCAACCGGGAGGCCGACGTCGCGATCCGCGTCGTCTACGACCGCAAAACCCTGCCGCCCAATCTTCACGGCCTGAAGGGACCGGAGCTGTTCGGCGGCGTCTACATGTCCAGGGATCGGCTAGCCGCGTGGCGTGCGGGCGCGCCTGATCCCATCCGTTGGATCGTCATCAGCATTCATGGAATTCCGGATTGGGCCAGCGAGGGTGAGGTTCGCACCGCCGAGGTTCCGTTCAGGGTCACAGATGCCGGGGCGCAGATCGTTGCCGTACGGCAAGGGCTCGGGATCACGACGCTGCCGTGCTTCGTCGGAGATGCCGATCCCTTGCTGGTGAGGGTGCCGGGCACCGACCTGCACATGTACGGAACGCTCTGGCTTCTCACACAGGGGGAGACGCGCAAGACGAAGCGCGTGCGGCTCTTCACCGAATTCGTATCCCGCAGGCTCGCCGCATACGCTCCGCTTCTCGCGGGGCTGTCAATATCGGGCGACTGATGCGAAACAGCGCGTAGTATGGATAGAGCGCAGCGAATCCGATCGCGATTGCAAATGGGATGAATGGATGCCACTGCGATCCAGTCATCCCACAAGCGGCGTCAAACCAGTCGGCGTACCGGATTGACGATCTGAAGTCCGGCGAAGTCCTTTTCGTTATCCGTCACCACCACACACTCGTTTGCGTCGGCGACTGCGGCGATGATCATGTCGAGCCCGCTTCGCGGTTTGCCCGTCGTTTTGCCTTGGGCCATCAACTGCGCCCAGATAAGCCCCGCCTTGTCGTCGAAGGATAGAATACGGCCGGCAAAAATGGCCTGCGGTCCTTCTGGCCCGGAGAACCACTTGTCGAGTATGGCGCGCTTCCTGCCGCTCGGCTTCTCCAAAATGCCGCGGCGGATTTCTGCAACGGTCAGCGAGGCGATGAACAAATCCTCGTCGCGCTGCATCGACATCCATGACAGCAGGGATTCCGATGGGCGCGGTTTGACGACGTTACGGATGATGTTGGTGTCGAGGAGATAGCGCATCACAGATCGACCTTGCGCCCTTTCTCGCGGGGCCGCGAAAGATCAAGATCGGCGCCTACGAGCGGTGAGCGACGCAAGGCGGCGAGAATCCCGCCGGGCTTGGGCGGCTCACCCGCGATCGACTTGCTCACGGCGGCACGAAGCTCCGAGGCCTCGGGCGTATCCTCTGACAGGTGTCTGGCGAACGAACGGATAAGATCGCGGTCGGCATCCCGACCGAGCACTTCAAAACGCGCCAAACCGCGCTTGCCGAGCCGGGATCGGTAATTCTGGATGGCACGCTTCTGCGAATTTCCCATGGAATTCCCTGGCAATATTTCCAGTAATATAGCCAGAAATGCCGCCTTCTACAAGCTCGATCGCTCGGGGTTAGATCTCGGAAGCGACCTCCAAACGTCCGCTGCTCAAACTTAGGCTGCTCCCGACGCCAAGGCGCCGGGAGCAGGTTCATCACTTCGCGAGCGCTGCCTTTTCGATGACTTCAGCGACTTCCTTCGCATGGACCACGAGCGAGGCATGGCTGCCGGCGACTTCCGTCACCTGAGCCTTCATTGTTGCGGCAAATCACCACCACATCGTTTGAAATGAGCTGCACACGCCAGAACGACATGTTGAGATATTCTTCAAGCGGCCAGAAGGCCGATGGGAGCTATGGAGACACTATGGCTGACACGGACAGAGCATGGTTGGGACGTGGACCAAAACCACGGCGGCTGCGTGCGCAGACAAATATCCCGCCACCCTCGCATTCCAGGCCGACGGCCTACCGCGGCATGCGCGGACCAGGGCAGGGGCACGGTGTGGTGGGATGCAGGAATCTACCGTCTCATTGAAACTTCTCAATCGGCTCCAAGCCGTTGCACCTACCGAGGTGCCAAGCCCGCGCCGTTTTGAAACGCCAACAGCCCAATGCAGAAAATCGCTGCGCCGATCAGCAGCACCAACGGGACCAGGTATGGCGACGAGATGATTTCGAGCACTGGAAATGCTTTGTCTGAAATGAATCGTCTGTAGGCCACCCATCCGGTTGCGACGAGGGGAGTGAAGGCGACGATGAAGTAGAGAGCTCCCAACACCCAGCCAAAGGCAGTCAGATCCCTGGATCGGGTGACCTCTCCTGCGAAGCCAAGAGCGGCAATCGAAACGAACGCGCTCAACGCGCTGACGAGAAGCTCGGCAGCCAGGACGACAATCGAGAGAGTTCCGTTCATTCTTGGATTCCGTTTGAGATGGGACGTCCTTGAGAAGTCGTCCCTGATTCATCCTGTGCCTAATGGCCTCGTAGCATCTAGGCCAGGGTGGCGCCAGGACAGGCGCGCCCGGCAGCCGCATCAGCCACGGTTGAAGTCCTCGAGGTCGCGGATGAAGCGCTCGAAGTTCGGCGCGAGCTCGTGCATGTTCGGGAAGTCGGCGAGATCATCGCCGCCGTCGGGCGGTTCGTTGTCGTGATCCCAGAAATAGACCCGGCCGTAGGACTTCGGTTCGAGGCTCAGGATGAACAAATTGCCGCCGGGGTCGCGCCCGATCGGGCAGCATCGGACCGGGATGCGATCCATGGACCGCCGCATCTCGTACTGCTGGAGGATGCCGGACGTCGCGGTGCCGTGGACCGACAGGATGCGATCGAGAATCGTCACATCATTTTGGGCTTTGATCCGAACGCCGTCGATCTTGAACTCGCCGCCGTCGCTCTGGGCCAGAAACGCCTTGAAGGGCTCGGGGAGTTTGGCGCCTAGGGCAGTCTCCACGCTGGCGATGTCTTGTACCGAAGCCGGTGGCTTGGTCACTTTCAGCAAAGGAAGGTAGTTCATTCGCACCTCTGGCACGGGCCGGGTCGGCGTCGCCTCCTGCCGCCCCGGTTCGATCTACGCCAAATTTCAGCGCGATGTAAGCTCGCTTTAATCGTCGGAGTACTCTATCATAGATTGTTCGAAGCTCCGGCCGTCATACCAGCAACGAGCGTCAAGAGCGGGCGGTGCGAAACCCATCGCGCTTGCAAAACGAGATTGATGGGTATCGCTGCGCTCTACCCATCCTAAGATCGACTGGCCCTTAACGCCGGTGCGCCGCCCGGAAGGTCATCGCGCAAGCAACCTCCCATTGTCCTCGACCAAACGTGGGGCTGCTCCCGACACCGACGTGCCGGGAGCAGGTTCGTCACTTCGCGAGCGCCGCCTTCTCGATCACCTCGGCGACTTGCTTCGCGTGGACGACGAGCGAGGCATGGCTGCCGGCGACGTCCGTCACCTGAGCCTTCATCCTGGCTGCGAACGACTTCTGGGCCTCGGGCGCGATGACCTTGTCCTTCGTGGTGATGACATCGAACGTCGGCTTGTCATGCCAGGCCGCAATGGTGACGGGGGCCTCGAACGCAGCGAGGCTCAATGGAAGCTGCGATTTGGCCAGGTGCTCGGCGATCTCAGGAGGAAGGTCAGCCGCGACCGCCGACGGAAACACCTTGGGATCGATGTACAGATTGCCCTTCGCATCAGGATGGATCGCGTTGCCGCCTTCGGTCGGTGGCCCGGCTTTGGCCAGCGACGCCAGGGATTCCCCGACGTCGGGCGCGAAGGCGGAGACGTAGACCAGCGCCGAGACCTTGGGATCATTGCCGGCTTGCGTGATCACCACGCCGCCCCAGGAGTGGCCGACCAGAACGGTCTTGCCGTCCTGCTTCGCGAGCGCCTGCTTGGTGGCATCGACATCAGCGGCGAGCGAGGTGAGTGGATTTTCCACGAGCGTGACGTTGTAGCCCTTCTTCGTCAGAATATCGGCAACGGGCTGCCAGCTCGTCGGGTCCACGAAAGCGCCGTGCACGAGCACGATGTTGTGGGCTGCTCCCTTGGGCAGCTCAGCGGAAGAAGCGGAGCCGGCCAAGGTCGTTCCGGCCAGGAGTACGGTGGCGGCTGAGAGAAGGATATTTAGCATTGATTGTTCCTGTTGATATGTCGGACGGAATAAGGTCCGGGGGAATGGACAGGCGTTTCCTGCAAGGTCGCGGTTTCTTCCATCCGCCGTTGGCGAAATGGTTGCCGCACATGACGTCGGCCCGCCGCGACATGACCTAGTTCGCGGGCTCCCGGACAGTAGGGATCAATCGTCCGGATGTTGTGTCCGACCGTCCACCGGACTAGCTTCGGCGGCATGGACATCCTCGCCCAAGTGCTCGATCGCGTTCGTCTCGGAGGGACGCTGCTCTTCCACTTCGAGCTCGGCCATCCCTGGAATCTGGAGCTGCCGGCGCGCCCCTACGCGTTGTTTCACTATCTCAGCCGGGGCTCCGCGACCCTCGCGCTCGAGCAGGGACAGGAAATCCAGATGACCGAGGGCGATTTCGTCGTCATCACACGCGGCGAGCCCCATGTGTTTTATTCGGATCGCCGGGCCAAGCCTTTGCAGATTGTGGACCTCGATCGATCGTCGGCACGTCTTGGCGTCGTTCGTCACGGCGGCCGTGCAAAGCCGCTCTCGACCATGATCTGCGGCAATTTCACCGTGTCGCGGCCCTCGTTCAGCAGCGTGCTGGAAATGCTTCCGCCCGTGCTTCTGTTGAAGCCGACGGCGGACGGTGGCTGGCTCGAAGCCATCCTGCGGCGCATGGTGAGTGAGTCCGCGCTCGAGCGTCCCGGCCAGCGCGTCGCGCTCTCACGCCTGACGGAAGTGCTGTTTGTCGAGGTGCTCCGAAGCTGGATCGCGTCTCTCAGTCCCGGACAAGGCGGCTGGCTCGGCGCCATATCGGACCCGCATATCGGACCGGCGCTCAAGTTGATCCACGATAACCCGGAGCGGCCCTGGACGCTTAACGACCTCGGCCAACGCGTGGGGCTCGGCCGCTCGGTATTTTCAGCGCGCTTCACCAAGCTCGTCGGCCAGTCCATGCATCGTTATGTGATCGAACGCCGGATGGCGGAAGCGGCGTTCCTGCTCGAAACCAGCGATGAGCCCATCGCACGGATCGCGAGCCAGGTCGGTTACGAGACAGCGGCGGCGTTTTCAAAACTGTTTCATCGACATCATGGCATGTCGCCCGGCCGCTACCGGACCGCTCAACGCCTTGATGGAAGCCAAGGACAACCGCACGGTGCGGAAGTGAACGTCTCCGATTGAACGAGCGTCAGTTGCTCGGCCGCGCTTTCATCTCGCTCTCATTGCCGGTGCTCAATTGTCGCACCTTCGGTGTGAAGCATCTCACACGCACGCTCGCGTCAATGCTGCGATAGAGTACCTGTTGTGATTGAACGTGGTGAATTTAGTCGATTTGACACACCCGTCATCACATCAGCCTCAAATGAGCTGCACACGCCAGAACGGCATGTTGAAATAGCCTCCAATCGGCCGCTCGGCCGATGAGAGCTATGGAGACACTATGGCTGACAAACACGAACAGAGCATGGTTGGTACGTGGACCAAATCCACGTCGGCTGCGTGTGCGGACAAGTATCCCGCCACTCTCACGTTCTCGACCGGCACCTACCGCGGCATGCGCGGCGAAGGGCAGGGCATGGTGTGGTGGGACGCGGGAATCTACCGTCTCGAAGATTCCAACACACTCGTCGTCGGGACGGCGACTGATGAACTTGTGACCTATCGCATTTCACTCAAGGCCGACCGATTTGAGTTTACGGATTCAGAGGGCTGTGTCGTGACCTATCGGCGCGCGTAGGACTGCGCACGCCACAGCTGACCGAAATAACGCGGGCGTACCCGCGAACGAGCCCGATGCTCACGTCGATCGCCTCCACCTTTCAACGAGGAGAAGACGACATGTGCAATTGCTCAGAGCATGAAGCGAGTGGCAGCCTTTCCAAGATGACCGCGGCATCGGTCGAGCCCGCGATGAAGCCGCAGGTCCCGCTGTCGCGCCAGATCAGCTTCAGCGACGAGGAGTCCGGCGATCAGCCGGCCTCAACCGATCTGCAGCCGTTTCCGCCGTTCAGGCTCTGCAGGCTCGACTTCCGCGAAGGCTGCTATCAGATCAACTTCAGGCCGACCGCGGGCTTCGTGACCTTCGAAGGCACGCTGCGCGTCGATCGCTCGGCGCCCGACGGCGGGGCGGATCATCTGATCGTCAGCGGCGATCTCTACTCGCGCCGGCCGGTGATCGGTCCGATCCCGCCGGTGGGGCCCGTGCTGCCGGTGGGCGACGCGGACGGAGATGAAGCGGCGGCGGATTCGGGACTGACGAGCCTCGCCGGTTCGCTCAGTGCGCTCGATGAACCCCTGATTCCGTTTCCGATCCGCAGGCCGCGGATCCCCATCTTCCCCCGCGCGCGCTATCATTCCTATCTCAGGGTGACCAGCGTGTCCGCGCCCGTCGCGGTCCCGCTGCCGAAGAAATGCGAGCTGACGATTGTCGCCGAGCAGTTCAATTACACGCAGCCGCCGGCCGGCCAGTTCAAGGGCACGTTCCCGGCTTCGCCGTCGCGCACCGTGACGATGAAGCTTGCAAAGGTGCCGGCGCCGTTTCCGTTCTCCCTGACCGGCGGGCCGTTCTACCAGGGCCGGCTGTTCGAGGGCGGCGTGGACAAGGGCAGCGTCACGCTCGCCTGGGTGTCGAAATTCTTCCGCCGCGCGACGCTGGAGATCGACACGCTGGTCGGAGCCGTCCGGCCCGCGCCGGTGCCTGACGGTGCCGGCGGCACCGAGTTCTTCGACACGGTCTTCGCGAAGACCGGCTGGCAGCTGTCGGTGGTGCAGGACCAGCTCAACGTCCCGGTGCCCGCAGGCGTGGTGGCGACCAATTGCTGGAGCTCTGCGGATCTGCACGCGCTGATGACGACCGTGCGCAATCCCGCGACGAATCTGGACACCGAATGGCACGTGCACATGATCGTGGTGCCTGCAAAACTCGGCTGCTCGCGCGGCATCATGTACGATCAGATCGGCGTTCCCCGCGAAGGCTGTGCCAGTTTCTCCGATGACGGCTATCCCGTCTCGGACTCCTCGAACTTCGGTCTCGCCGCGAACAAGAAGCAGCGCGACGTGCCGCGCGCGTTCCTGCGCAGCGCGACCCACGAGCTGACGCATACGCTGAACCAGATCCACCAGGAGCAGGAGACAGCGGCCGACAACTCGATCATGACCACGACGCCGAGCGTGGCGGACGTGCTCGGCGGTCCCGCGACCGGCGCGCCTGGCGTGTTCCCGGATCAGATCGCGCTCGCGCACAACACCAACGTCCGTCATCACCTCAACCACATGCCGGATCCGGTCATTCGTCCGGGCGGATGGCCGTTCGCAAGCTGGTTCCCGACCGGTGCGCCGCAAGCCGCCGACCGGCACGATTTCGAACCTTCCGAGCTGGCGCTGACGGTGACGGCCACCACCGACCGCGTCGCGCTCGGCCAGCCGCTGGATCTGACCTGGACGATGACGAACACCAGCGGCGTGTCGCTGCGCGCGCCGAACGACGTCAGCACCGAGGCCCTGTTCGCGTCGATCACCGTCACCGACGGCGAGGGGCGCGAACGCCCGGTCAGGCCCTTCGTGATCCTGTGCGAGCACGCGAAGCTGGCCGAGCTCGAGCCCGGCAAGAGCGTCACGGCTTCGGCGAAGGTGTTCTGGAGCACGGCGGGCTTCGCCTTCGAGAAGCCGGGCCGCTACCGCGTCGACGTCGCCGTGTCATGGTCGGCGCAGGGCGTGATGGTGGGCGTGCAGTCGGGGGTCGACGTGTTCGTCGACTATCCGACCAGCGCGAGCGACAACCATTCAGCCAATCTCGTGCTGCATCCCGAGGTCGGCAAATGGGTGGCGCTCGGCGGCGATGCCTATCACCTCGGTGAAGCGTGCCGGCGGTTGCAGGCGCTCAGCCAGACCGCCGCGCCGTCAGGCGCGCGCGCCGCAATGGCTGCGGCCGGCGACGATACGACCGCGCCGCGCGCGATCGACGGTTTTGCGGACATGCTGCCGGATCGCGCCAAGCTCGCCAAGTTGCGTCCCGAGTTGGCTGCAGAAACAGGCAGCCGTACGCCACGCGGACCGGCGCGAGCAGCCGCCCCAGGCCGCAAACGCGCGGCGAAGGCAAAGGGGCGCGCGGGGCGGAAGCGGTAAGCCGTTTCGCTGAAGCCCGGTGAAGACCGTTGGTGTCATGGACGAGCGCACCTGCGACTGTGTCGTCGCAGGTGCGCCGTCACCTCTGCCGACGGCGACGCGAAAGCGCGACTCTTTGGCCACGGGAAAGGAAAACGAAAACGTGGAAAGGGTATCGCTGCAACGAAACGGTGGCGGCCGGCCGCATTGTTGATCAAGTCTCGGCAGACAGAGCGCCGGACATGATCTCAGGTGATGACCCCATGGACTCGCATCCCCATATTCTGCCGCCAGTCGCAATTTGGCTTGAACGATGGCGTCTGGTTCCGGACGGGGCACTGCTGACCACCCATTCCAGCTGGGTTCTGCCGGTTCGACATGACGGCCGGCCTGCAATGCTCAAGGTTGCCCGTATTCCCGATGAGGGGGCGGGCTATCGCCTTCTGACCTGGTGGGACGGTCAGGGCGCTGCCAGGGTCTTTGCCTCGACCGCGGACGCTCTGCTGATGGAACGGGCCTCGGGAGCCGGCGATCTCGCGCAGATGGCCTGGTCGGGCCGGGACGACGAGGCATGCCGGATCCTCTGCGACACGACGGCGCGGCTGCACGCAACGCGGCCGGGCGCGCTTCCTGACCTGCACCCGCTGGAAGACTGGTTTCAGCCGCTCTTCCAGCTGGCCCCGGACCACGCGGCACTCGCGCCCGCCGCCGACATCGCCCGCGAACTCCTGGCCGCGCCACACGCCATCGGTCCGCTGCACGGCGACCTGCACCACGAGAATGTGCTCGACTTCGGTGAGCGGGGATGGCTGGCGATCGACCCGCACGGGCTCGTCGGCGAACGAACATTCGACTATGCCAACATCTTCACGAACCCCGATCTCAGCGATCCCAGCCGGCCGCTTGCGACCCTGCCGGGTCGACTGGAGGCCCGGCTGGATATCGTGGTCGCCGTGACGGGACTTCAGCCCGAGCGGCTGCTTCGCTGGATCGTTGCGTGGACGGGGTTGTCGGCAGCCTGGTTCATTGGCGACGGCGACGAGCAGGGCGCCGCTATCGACCTGACCATCAACGCAATCACTCGCCGCCTGCTCGATGAGCCTCGGCGCGCGAGTGCTCGCTCATAACGCGGACCCGCGCGAGCGGCCGCGCCAGGGCTGCACGGCCCCCCGGCGCAAACGCCGGATGTGGATCATGCCATCCCATGATACGTCATCCGCACCGCTGCCTCCGGAGTTCGTGTTCATGTCCGCCGCAACCGCCCCCAACCAACAGCCCGCGACTGCCACCGAATCCGACCCCGAAACGCTCGGCTGGATGAAGGGCTTTCCGCCGGCGCCGGAGCGGACGATCACCTTCCAGAACGGCTCGTTCCGCAGCTTCCCCGAGCTGCGCTGGGCCTGGAGCAATGTGCGCCAGCTGGTGCCGACCGTGAATGTCTGGCGTGGGGCAGGGCCTGCGTCCGTGTTGCCGCGGGAAGACCATGACATCGGCGCGGTCGCCTCGACCACCATGGACGGCCGGCCCATGACGTTCGCAAGAATGCTGGAGGAAACTTATGCCGACGGCATCGCCGTGCTGCATCGGGGCAAGCTGATCTATGAGCGCTATTTCGGCGCGCTGAAGCCGCATAAGCCGCATATCGCGATGTCGGTGACGAAATCCTTCACGGGCGTGCTGGCCGGCATTCTGGTCACCGAGGGCAAGATCGATCCGCAGGCACAGGTCACGGATTATGTGCCGGAGCTGAAGGCCAGCGCGTTCGGCGATGCGCGCGTGCACGAGGTCATGGATATGACCACGGGGCTCGAATACACCGAAATCTATACCGACAAAAATTCGCACGTCTGGGGCTTGCGGCGTGCCAACGGCATGGCGCCGATTCCGCCTGACTATGACGGTGCGACCAATATCTTCGATTTCCTCGTCGCGCAGACGAAGCAGGGCGAGCACGGCAAGGTCTTTGCCTACAAGACCGTCAATACCGACGTGCTGGCCTGGATCTGCCGGCGCGTCAGCGGCATGACGTTGTCCGAGCTTCTCTCCGAGCGCATCTGGACGCCGATGGGCGCGGAGGAGGACGCGCATTATCACGTCGATCGCATCGGTACCGAGAGCGGCGGTGGCGGCCTCTCGACCAGCTTGCGCGATCTCGCCCGCTTCGGTGAGACCATGCGCAATCACGGCCGCTTCAACGGCCGACAGATCGTGCCGTCACAGGTGGTCGAGGACATCGCGCGCGGCGGAGACCCCGAGAAGTTCAGGCCGGCCGGCTACAGCACGCTGCCGGGCGCGTCGTACCGCAATCAATGGTGGGTCACGCACAACGCCCACGGCGCCTATATGGCGCGCGGCGTTCACGGCCAGGGCATCTACGTCGATCCCAAGGCCGAGATGGTGATCGCGCGTTATGCGTCGCACCCCGTCGCGGGCAACGCCGCCAACGATCCCGTGACCCTGCCGGCGTACATGGCGCTGGCGAAGCAGCTGATGGCTGGCGGGTAACCGCGCACGACCTGGCATCCTCGTAGCCCGGATGGAGCGCAGCGTAATCCGGGACAGACCAGCCGCATCACGAGGCTGCACGTGTGGTAAGAATCCCGGATTGCGCTGCGCTCCATCCGGGCTACGGGGGCCCAAAACCGCAAGATCGGTCGAGCACTTCACGGCGATCCGCACCACACTAAAGCCGCCACGGAGGAGGGACGATGAAGGCGGCGCTGCAAAACTATCAGGACCGGATGCGGCGGGTGCTGGACCATATCGACCGGCATCTCGACGACGATCTGGACCTGGATACGCTGAGCAGCGTTGCAGCCTTCTCGAAATTTCATTTCCACCGGCAGTTCTCGGCGACCTTCGGGTTGTCCGTGCATCGCTATGTCCAGCTGGCCCGTATGAAGCGCGCTTCCTACCTGCTGGCCTACAGTGACGCCCCTGGTGTCACTGACATCGCGATGGACGCCGGTTACGACGCACCGGACGCCTTTGCCCGCGCCTTTCGACAACGGTTCGGGCAATCGCCGTCGTCGTTCCGCAACTCTCCCGACTGGGAGCCGTGGCTTGTGGCCTTCGGGCCTCTCGACAACGCGAGGAGCAAGCTCATGAAGACTTTTACTACCGACGACGTGACGATACGCGATGTGCCGCCGACGAAGGTCGCGATCATGGAGCATCGGGGCGACCCGGCGACGCTCGGCGACACCATCCGGCGGTTCATCGCGTGGCGAAAGAAAGCTGGCCTGCACCCCAGGACAAGTCCGACCTTCAATGTCTGGCGGTCCGAACGGCGTCCTTCCTCGCCCGCCGCTTACAGCACGGACCTCTGTGTCGGGACCGACCAGCCGATCGAGGCGAACGGCGAAGAGATCAAGGCCGGCGAGATCCCGGGCGGACGCTGCGCGGTGCTGCGGGTCGTCGGCTACACCGACAATCTGGAGCCCGCCGCGCTCTACCTCTATCGCGACTGGCTCCCGGCCAGCGGCGAGGAAGCACGCGACTTTCCGATCTATTGCCAGCGGCTGAGCTTCTTCCCGGAGGTGCCGGAGCACGAGACGGTTGCGGACGTTTTCCTGCCGCTGAAATAGCCCTCAGACGGCGGACGAACTGGCAATCAATTAATTCGCGCGCTGCACACAGCGGCACGGTCTCACTAATATAAGAGTTGACTTATATTAGTGAAGGCCGATACTCGCCATTGCGCGAAACGATGCGGAGGGATGCAATGGAAATCGACGTCGCCAGGGTCTTGGGGCTTGTCACGCGTTCGGTGAAGAATTTCGAGAAGGATGGAAAAGCAGCCAGCACGGTGACGCTGACGCGACTTTACGAGACCAGCGTCGACGATCTCTGGGACGCAGTGACCAGCCAGCAACGCATTCCGCGCTGGTTCCTGCCGGTCGAGGGAGACCTCCAGCTGGGTGGAAGGTACCAGCTGAGGGGGAACGCGGGCGGCACCATCACGGCATGTACGCCGCCGACGCATTTTGCAGCGACGTGGGAATTCGGCGGCGGGATGAGCTGGATCGACGTCAAGCTGGCAGCAGAACGAGATCAGGCGCGTCTGACGCTGGAGCACACCGCAATCATCGAGGACCATTGGAATCAGTTTGGTCCAGGTGCGGTGGGTATCGGTTGGGATCTCGCCATCGCGGGACTGGAGCGATATGTTGCGACCGGCGCATCGGTCGACCACGAGACGGCCGAGGCTTGGATGGGCTCTCCTGCCGGCAAGGAATTCATGACGACAAGCGGTGAATATTGGTGCGCGGCGCATGTCGCAAGCGGGGTCGATCCTGATACGGCGAAGCAGCGCTCCGACCGCACCATCGCCTTCTACCGCGGCGAGATGCCGCCTGACGTCGCACATCCGGGCGCAGGAAGCTGATGCACGTCTTCGAGGTCCTCGCCGATCCGGTGCGCCGTCGCATCCTCGAGCTGCTCGCTCCGGGGGAGATGGCGTCCGGTGAGGTCGTTGAAGTGATCGGGGCCGAGTTCGGGATCACGCAGGCGGCCGTGTCGCAGCATCTCAAGGTGCTGCGCGAGAGCGGTTTTGCGACAGTTCGGGCAGAGGCGCAAAGACGACTCTATTCGGTCGATGGTGCGGGGCTTCGGTCGGTGGATGCGTGGATCGGTCAGTTCAGGAATTTCTGGGAGCCGAAGCTGGACGCGCTGGCGACTGAGATCGCGCGCGGCAAACGGGAGCGTCGTCACGCGCCGATGACCAAACGGAGCGGGAAGAGGGCGTGAGCTCTATGATTTGGGATGGGTTTCGCTGCGCTCTACCCATCTGCCGCGCTCATCTGCCCAGCGCTATCGCGATGCGCGAGGCCAGCAGCTTGACCGTTCCGCGCTTTCCATATCAGCGCATTTTCGTCCCGCGCGTACGCTTGTCATCAACGTGAACGCGCGTTTTGCCGGCAGCGGCCGGGCGGGCCTTCACGTGATCGATGAAGGCTCTCAGTTTCGGCATCGTTTGATGACGGCTCGGATAGTAGAGAAATACGCCCGGCGCCATTGGCGCGAAAGACTTCAGGACCTGTACGAGCTTTCCCGTCTTCACCAGGCTGGCGGCGATCGGCGCGGGCACTTGCGCAAGTCCCATGCCTTCCACGGCGGCGCCAAGCATGGTGGGAAAGTCGTGAGCAATCAGCGGCCCCGAGACGATCGCTTCGACTGTCTTGTTGCCTTCGACAAGAGACCACGGCGCGATCGATCCGTTGCTGCGGCGAATGCGCAGGCATGCGTGCCGACGCAAGTCGTCGATACGCTCGGGCCGCCCGTGCCGGCGTAGATAGTCGGGGCTGCCGACGACCACGAACGGAAAAGGGGGCGTCAGCCGGACCGCGACCATGTCGGTGGCGATGAACTGGCCCATCCGGACGCCGGCATCAAACCCCTTGGCCGCGAGGTCGACCAATTCCTCGCCTGCGGCGATCTCCACCTCGACCTCGGGATAGGCCTGGCAGAAGGATGCGATCAGCGGCTCCAGCAGGATCGGTACCACCGCGCGCGGCACGGTGAGGCGCAACAGTCCAGTCGGTCGTTGCCCAAGATCGCGCGCAACCTCGCTTGCGGCGACGAGCTCCTCGAAAGCCGGTTTTGCGCGCGAGAGGAACCGCGCGCCGGCCTCGGTCAGGCCAACACTGCGTGTCGTGCGTATGAACAAAGCTGCGCCGACACGCGCCTCGAGCGCACGGACCGCCTGGCTGATGGCCGATGGCGTGACCCCGAGCTCCGCGGCTGCCCGGCGGAAACTGCGGTATTGGGCGACGCGCAGGAACGCTTCGACGCCATCGAGCGCGCCTTGTCTGACTGTGAAGTTCTGCTTCATAGCCTATCAACATTATCCCGAATAGTCGCTCGCGACAATCGATCGTATCTCTCGCTCGCAGATCGGGAGCGTCGCTGATGGCGGACATTTGCGACATCAGCGCCATCTCAGAGAACAAAGGAGACCGCCGTGGCTCCGGGAAGCGAAACCGATGAAAGTCATCCGTAAATTTGTCGTCATGCTCACCCTAACCCTGATGGGAGCGACTTCCATGACCGATCCATCCGTTGCCCAAGCACAAGCCATCTCACAAGCCATGTCGCCCACAACCACCGGGGTGATGGTGATCCTGACCGTGAAGGCTGGCGTCACGCGCGAGCAGGTCATGGCCGTCATGCCGGCTGAAATCCGGCAAACCGTGCAGCTCTATCTCGATGGGAAAATACGCGAGTGGTATTCGCGTGGCGATGGGCGCGGAGTTGTCCTCTTCGTCGATGCCAGGGATATCGCCGGGGCACACGCGATCATGGAAGACCTCCCATTGTCCAAGCAAGATCTGATGGACCACGAGTACATCGCAATCGGCCCGCTTTTGCCGCTCCGCTTGCTCATGGCCAATCCTGAGCGTCGGCAATAAGGGCGAGACCCGGATGGAGGACGGCCGATGACCACCGACGCTGCTCCCGCTGCGATCGTGCCGCCGCTTCGGGCCTGGCATAGCCTGCTTTGGACCGTCCCACTGACGGCACTGTGACGTGGTTGATCTGCGCGCTAGTCGCGATCTGATTGGAGGCCAACATGACGACAGAAACGCTCTTCCGGATACATCTTGCCCTCGGTTATGTCGCATGGCTACTTTGCTTCGGCACGTATGCCTGGCCCTGGCTCAGGTCGATGGACAGGCTCGACGCGCACCGTGCCATCGCCACTCTGCACAGCTTTCGCTTCTTCGGGCTCGTCTTCATCCTTCCCGGCGTCGTGAGCCCGGACCTCCCGGCTGGCTTCGCGGTGTTCGCTGCCTGGGGCGACTTCGCGACCGGGGTGCTGGCCATGCTGGCGCTTCTCACGGTGAGGATACGCACGCTCTTCTGGCTGTTCGTCGTCGCCTTCAATCTCGCAGGGGCGATCGACCTCGTCGTCGACTACTACAACGCCATCCAGGTCGGCCTTCCCGCGCATGCGGAGTGGCTTGGCTCAACCTACGCGATCCCGATCATCTACGTGCCGCTGCTGATGATCACGCACGTCACCGCATTCTATTTTCTGACACGCCCTCGGGTCGACGTCGGGGCCGTGGTACTGGCCGGCGCGGGCTGAGACGAACCAGGCCTCTCGTGCAAGGCGTCGTCGGCTACACCAGACAATCTGGAGCCCGCCGCGCTCCACCTTTATTGCGACTGGCTTCCGGCCAGCAGCGAGGAAGCGCGCGACTTCCCGATCTATTGCCAGCGGCTGAGCTTCTTCCCGGAGGTACCGGAGCGTGAGACGGTTGCGGACGTGTTTCTGCCGCTGAAGTAGCGCTCCCTTGTAGGATGGGTAGCGCGAAGCGAAACCGATCAATACCGCGCGTCGATCGCGATGGGTTTCGCTGCGCTCTCCCCATCCTGCGCGTTCTGCCTCAAGAACCCGTCCCCGTCACATGCACCTGAACCTTATCCTGAGAGCCCGCCACAGGCGGGCGTCTCGAAGGATGGCGTCAGGCGAGATAGGGGCCTGCATGGTTCGAGACGCGCTTCGCGCTCCTCACCATGAGGGTCTTCGAACCTTCGCTGCAAAGTTGCTAACCGGCGCTCTACCCATCGTGCGCGCTCATCTCCCCAGCGCCATCGCGATGCGCGAGGCCAGAAGCTTGACGATGAAGCCTGGCGAATAGCTTCGATAGCTCGGCACATCATCCGACAGCACGACGCCATCCGGTTTGAATTTCGTGCAAATCCGGGCCTGAAGCGGCGGGAGGTCGCCGTGAAATCGCGCCCGGTAGGCCGAGACCCAGTGCGGGCCTCGATCGAAATTCACGAACATCGCTGAATTGCAGCACGTCGCGACAACCCTGTTGGTCGGCGACGTGTCCTTCAGCTTACGAGGCTGCAAATGTTCGGCTCCCCTGGAGCATTCGAACCGGTCTTTGCGATAGAGCATATAGGCCGTCCCGCCGTCTGGATCGCGCACGGCGGGCGAATTCGGCAGCGCTTCGATCTGCGCTGCGCCGTTCTGGCAGTCGTCGCAATAGCAGGCGGCGCTGACAATCGGCTTGCCGGACGCTCGGACTTCGACGCTGCCGCAGGCGCATGTTGCGGTCATGGTAGGGGCGCTGGTCATGGGCTGGCATCTCATGGAGTTCGTGGAGGGTTTCAAGCTGCTTCAGCTCGTAGGACGGATGAGCGAAGCGGAATCCGACATTTCGGCGCGACGAAAATTGGCGGATTGCGCGTCGTTCACCCGCCTTACGGTCGCGACATCTTCTCGAACTTCTTCACCAGCCGCTCGCGCTTGAGCCGCGACAGCCGCTGGATCCAGAACATCCCATCAAGCTGGT
The DNA here is from genome assembly GCF_059512345.1 of Bradyrhizobium sp. Unk1. NCBI lineage: Bacteria > Pseudomonadati > Pseudomonadota > Alphaproteobacteria > Hyphomicrobiales > Nitrobacteraceae > Bradyrhizobium > Bradyrhizobium sp. Unk1. Next base: position 93,097 of record NZ_JCAMOP010000013.1, on the reverse strand, counting down.
CGATCTCGTGCTGGTGGCAGACCGCGCGCAACGCCTCCGATTCCTCGCTTTGCACGTTGCCGTCGAGATCCCAGTAGCTGATCCGCACGCGCGCGTGGCGCTGGACCTCGTCGTTGACGCCGGGCATCGAGACGCTGCCTTCCTTGTGCAGGATCATCTCGGGCGAGGCCCATGTGATTTCCGGATTGACGTAGATCTGCGGGCCCGCCTTGGCGTCGAGCTCGAGCACGACGACGCGCAAGGGCACGCCGATATGCGGCGCCGTGATGCCGATGCCGGGCGCGGCGCGCATCGTGTCCAGCAGGTCCGCTGCAAGCTCGCGCAGGCCCTCGTCGAAGGCGGTGACGGGGCGGGCGGGGATCGCGAGGCGGCGGTCGGGGTAGCGGACGATCGGGCGAATTGTCATGCAGGCTCCTACCACTCACGGATGGTTGAAGCACCCGTTCTTGACGCTCTACCAACTAGAAGGTAGTGAACTCCGCCATGACCAACGTTTCCTCGACGGCCGACGACATCCTGGCCTGCGCGCGCACCCTGATCATCGCGGGCGGCTATAACGGCTTCAGCTACGCCGACGTGGCTGACGTCGTCGGCATCCGCAAGCCGAGTATCCACCACCATTTCGCCAGCAAGGTCGATCTGGTCCGCACCCTCGTGTCGCGCTATCGCGCGGAAGCCGAGGCGGGACTGTCCGCGCTCGAACGCAATGTCGCGGACCCTCGCGAGCAGCTCAAAAGCTATGTCGGGTATTGGGAGGCGTGCATCAATGATGCGACGGCGCCTTTCTGCGTGTGTGCGTTGCTTGCTTGCGAGCTACCGATTCTGCCGGAGGAGGTGGCGCTTGAAGTCCGCGCGCATTTCCGTTCGCTCGCGTCGTGGCTGACCTCGGTGATGGAGCGCGGCAAGCGGAAGGGGCAGCTGCAGCTCTCCAGCGCAGCGAAGGTCGAGGCTGAAGGCTTCATGGCGACCATTCACGGCGCGATGCTGTCGGCGCGTGCCTATGGCGATCCAAAGATGTTCGGCGTGATCGCCGGGCCGCTGCTGGATCGGTTGTCCGCCAGGCACTGAAACATTTCGACGAGACGACAATGACACGCCCGCAGGCACGCTGGGGCGGAGGGCGACTTGTTGCGCGCGAAGACTACCATCTAGTAGGTAAAGGAGAAAGTGCAGTGACGCATCATCAATTGGATCTCGTTCGGGCCGACCGCGAGCAATGGCTGAAGCTCTACTACTTCATCCGGGCGGCGTTCTCCGTCGCCTGGGTCGTTGCCGCGTTTGCCGTCGGGCCGTCATCTGCGGCGATCGCCGGAGCCTTGCTCGTGCTCTATCCCGCATGGACGCCGCGGCGAATGTCGTGGACGCGCTCCGCAGCGGCGGCTTGAAACAAAACCGGACGCAGGCGTTCAACGTCCTAGTTAGCCTGGCGACCACCGTCGCGGTGCTCGTCACCTTGCAGATGAGCATGAACCTTGTGCTTGCCGTGTTCGGAGCATGGGCGATCCTGTCCGGCCTGCTCCAACTGGGGACGGCCATCCGGCGCTGGAAGAGTTTCGGCGCGCAGTGGGCCATGGTGCTCAGCGGTGGCCAGTCGGCCCTGGCCGGCGGCTTCTTCATCTTTCAGGCCACGACGCCGATGTCTCCAACGATCGCGAATGTCGCGGGCTACGCTGCAGTCGGCGCGATCTACTTCCTGGTCTCGGCGGTATGGTTGACCGTGACCGAGTGGCGGCGTGGCGCGGCCATGTGAGGCGTCGCTGTTGCCGTTCATTCGTGCGGATAAGGCGTGCCGTCCTTGTGCAGGAACCGGCCGCTGGAAGCCGGGCTCATCATGTCGACGTCGGAGCAGGTGATGAGGTCATCGGGCGAGCGCGAGCCGACTTCGAGGTAGACGGCCGTCGCATCGGACCGGTTGATCATGTGATGGCCGTTGCCGCTTCCCTTCGGGAAAGCGGCGCAGTCGCCGGCGTTGAGCACGGTGTCGCCCTCGTCCTCGACAAGCGTCAGCTCGCCTTCGAGCACATAGACGAACTCGTCCTCATGAGAATGCCAGTGCCGCTGGCTCGACCAGCCGCCCGGCGGCAGACGCATCAGGTTGACGCCGAAATCGGAGAGGCCACCGGCATTGCCGAGCCGCTTGCGGATGCGATCGGCGCAAGGGCCGGCGAAGGGCGCGGGATAGCCGGAGCCCTTGCGCGCCGGGACAGCAGCGATGTCGATCTTGGGCATGTAAATGTTCCGTTCAAATCAGCGCATCGCGCGCAGCGGACCGGTGACCGGCGCCATGATCGGCGTCCGTTTGTACGTGATGCAATGAGGCTTTCGGGATGATGACAGGATGCCAGTGTTTTGCCCGACGTGTCAAATTTCGGCCTGGCATCGCGAGTTCCCGATCATGCAATTTGGCCGCCCCGTAAGTCATTGATCCCGCGGGGGCTGGCTACTGTGCATGGGGTTGTTTTCGACATTTTTCTTGGCGGGCCGCAAAAGCCTGCTACGAAAAATGACGCGAGCCTGTCGGTCTCCGGCGTTTCCATTCGTCTTCCACCCAGACAGACCTGACGGGAGACCCAAATGAACGCTTCCTCCTATCGCTGGGTGATCGTTGCCGCGGGCGGCTTGCTCGGCTGCGTCGCGATCGGCGGCATGTTTTCGCTGCCGGTGTTCCTCCAGCCGATCGCCAAGGACACCGGCTGGTCGGTGACCGGCATTTCCAGCGCGATGACGATCGGCTTCCTGGCGATGGCCTTCACCAGCATGGCCTGGGGCACTGCGACCGACAGATTCGGACCGCTGCCGGTGGTGCTGACGGGATCGACCGTGCTGTCGCTCAGCCTGTTCGCCGCAAGTCATGCGACCTCGCTGCTGGCGTTCCAGGTCATGTTCGGCCTTCTGGTCGGCGCCTCCTGCGCGGCGATCTTCGCGCCGATGATGGCGACCGTCACCGGCTGGTTCGACACCCATCGCAGCCTGGCTGTGTCGCTGGTGTCGGCCGGCATGGGCATGGCGCCGATGACGATGGCGCCGCTCGCGGCCTGGCTCGTCTCCGGCCACGACTGGCGCACCTCGATGCAGATCGTGGCGCTGGTGGTCGGCGCCATCATGATCCCGGTCTCGTTCCTGGTGCGACGCCCGCACGCGCTCGCGCATGCCGCGGCCGCGCCTGCGGGCGAGAGCGTGCTGCAAGGGGAGATGTCGCTGGGCGAGGCGCTGCGTTCGCCGCAATTCATGATCCTGCTCGCCACCAACTTCTTCTGCTGCGCCACCCATTCCGGCCCGATCATCCACACCGTCAGCTATGCCGTGAGCTGCGGCATCCCGCTGATCGCGGCGGTGACGATCTACAGCATCGAGGGCTTTGCCGGCATGGGCGGCCGTATCGCCTTCGGGCTGCTCGGCGATCGTTTCGGCGCCAAGCGCGTGCTGGTGACGGGGCTGCTGTTGCAGGCGTTCGGCGCGCTCGCCTATGTCTTCGCGCAGCAGCTCGCGACGTTCTACGCTGTCGGCGCCGTCTTCGGCTTCATCTATGCCGGCACCATGCCGCTCTATGCCGTGCTGGTGCGCGAAAACTTTCCGCTGCGCATGATGGGCACGGTGATCGGCGGCACCGCGATGGCCGGCAGCCTCGGCATGGCGACCGGCCCGCTCGCCGGCGGCCTGATCTACGACGCGTTCTCCAGCTACGCCTGGCTCTACATCGCCTCCTGGGCGATGGGCCTCGGCGCCTTCCTGATGGCGATGAATTTCAGGCCATTCGCCAAGCCGCAAGGCGAGGCGGCTGCGGCGGCGGCGGCGTGAATGCGACCATCGAGGCGCAGCGTCAGAGCTGCGCCTCGATCGCCGCCTTGTCCACCACCGACCACACTTGCCAAATCTTTCGCGCGCGGAATTCGTAAGACACGTTCTCGCTGAAGGACACGCGTTTGCCGTTGACGGCAAGCCCAAGGAATGTCCCGACCGGCGAACAGTCGAATATCAACCGGGCAGCGATGTTGGGCGGATCGCATATCAGCAGCCCGATGTTGAACTGCAGATCCGGAATCTCGCGAAAGTCGTTCTCCAGCATCGCGCGATAGCCCGACAGCCCGAGCGGCCGTGCGTTGTGGCTGGCGTCATCGCTCACGAACTGTCCGAGCGCCGGCCAATCCTGCCGGTTCAGGCAGGCGATGTAGTCGCGGTAAATGCCGGCGAGGTCGTCTCTGGTCATATCGAAGCTCCCAAGGCTTCGATGATAACGCGGAAGAGGGGAAGTTGGCTCAGCTCAAAGCCGTTTCTCGAAGAACAGATCCGGGTAGGGATCATCGTTGAAACGCGGGATCTCGCGCCAGCCCGTGGTGCGGTAGAGCTGGCCGGCCTCGGCGAGCGCGCTGTTGGTGTCGAGCCGCAGCAGCGTGATGCCGAGGTCACGTGCGGCATTCTCGGCCGCATCCATCAGGCGCCGGCCGAGCCGCAATCCGCGCGCTGCAGGGGCAACCCAGAGACGCTTGATCTCGGCATAGCCGTGATCCGTTCCCTTCAGTCCGACGCAGCCGATCGGCAGCGTGTCGGACATCGCGACGACGAAGGTCCCGCGCGGGCGGCGCATGTCCTTGGCGTCAGGATCGCGCGACAGCGAGACGTCAAAACCCTGCTTGAAGCGGCGGCCGAGCTCGGAATAGTACTCGCGCAGGCAATAGCGTGCTTCTTCGCTCCGCGGATCCATCTCCTCCAGCGCGACGCGCTCGCGCGTCAATGCGGAGGCGATCAGGTCCATCGCCGCCAGCAGCGCGTCGCGCTGCGAATGCTGCACCAGGAAGCCTTCGGCCTGCGTATTCGACAGCGCCTCGTAGGCTGCGAACTCGCGCCGTCCCGCACGGGTCAACGTCGCGACACGGCGGCGCGCATCGTCCTCATGCGTCGTGGTCTCGACCAGCCCTTCGTCCTCGAGGCTGCGGAGCAGCCGGCTCATCAATCCGGAATCGAGCCCGAGATAGTCGCGGATCTCCGCCACGTCCGAGCGCCCATGTCCGATCGCATTGAGCACGCGCGCCGCCCCGAGCGGCCGGCCGCGCCCGAGGAACGAGGTGTCGAGTGCGCCGACGGCGGAGGTGACGGCGCGATTGAAGCGGCGGACGCGGGAGACGGGATCGAGCATGATATCTGACTTTAGTCAGATATTGTGTGCTGGTCAATCGAGACGGCCGGTCTCACTTCACCAGCGTCAGCAGCGGCTTGTCCTTGGCGACGATATAGGTCGCAAGCTCGCTCGCTTTGTCGCTGCCGACGTTCTTCGCCGCATGCACCGTTCCGGCCGGAATGAACAGCACGTCGCCTGCCCTAAGCGTCACCGGGGGCTTGCCCTCGACGTCGTATTCGATGGCGCCCGTCAGCACATAGATAATCTCCTCGCCTGGATGCGTGTGCCGGCCGAACGCAACTCCGGGCGCGAGGTCGACGCGAACCTGGACCGCCTCGCGACCGGCCGCGCTGAGATCATGGCGCTGGAGGTCGGTGCGCGTGACGCCGGCCGGCTGGGCTGCCGCCGGCAGGGTGAGAAGGTTGGTGGCGAGCACGGCGGCGCTCGCAAGCACGCGCAGGGTTCGTAATGGATAGGGGCTCATGGTCGGCTCCTGATGTTGGCTTGATGGCGGGTCAGACGAGGGTGGTGGTCACCTCGATGTTGCCGTGGACGGCCTTGGAGTAGGGGCAGATGCCGTGCGCCGCCTCGATCAGCTCCTGGGCGACCGTGCGATCGACGCCGGGAACGCTGACGTCGAGACGAGCCCGCAGGAAGAAGGCGCCGTTGGCGTTGCTCAGGTCGATCGTGGTGTCGACCGACGGCTCGCTCGGCAGCTTGACCTTGCGCTGGGCGGCGGCGAGGCCGAGCGCGCCGAGGTAGCAAGCCGACCAGGCGGCGGCGAACAGGTTTTCGGCAGCCGGGTGCGGCTGCGCCAGCTTGATATCGAGAGAGCCGTCGTTCGCGTGCGCGGCGCCGTCGGGGCCGGACGTGACGCGGGTCTTGCCGGTGAAGAGAAGCTTTGCAGCGGTGGTCATGGCAGATCCTTTCGGGTTTGATTTGTACCGCATCCGATCTAATCGGATGCGCGTTGAAATAAACCCGTCGCTCCGCCCGGTCAAGATCTTCCGATTTAATCGGATGCGATTTATATTGACCCTGAGATCACGAATTGCGGAGGTTCACGTGTCCCGTCCCGCCAAAGCCGCCGGCAAAGGCCGAAAACTGTCGAATTTCCTGTGCTTTGCCGTCTATTCGGCCAATCTGGCCTTCGGCCGCGCGTACAAGCCATTGCTGGACAAGGTCGGGCTGACATACACCCAGTACATCGCCATGGTGGCGCTGTTGGACGAGGACGAGCAGACCGTCAGCGCGCTCGGCGACAAGCTGTTCCTGGAATCCAACACGCTGACGCCGATCCTGAAGAAGCTCGAGCAGATCGGTTACATCAAGCGCCACCGCGATCCCGCCGACGAGCGGCAGGTGCGGGTGAGCCTGACGCCGGGCGGCCGAAAACTGATCGAACAGGATCTCGGCGAGTCCGTGATCGAGGCGACCGGCCTCGGCGATGATTTTCCGGTGGTGCAGAAGACGGTGAGCCGCTTGCGGGACAATCTGCTGCGCGCGACCGAAGCGGCCGGAGAGAAGAAGCGCTGAGCGGGCAGTGCCTTCCCGTTGGAAAAGTCGGAGGCGGCGTCCGCCTCCGACATAATCGCGAAGGAAAAGCGCGCGGCTCTAGTTGCAGACGGTGCGCGGAATCATCCAGGTCGCAAAAGTTTGCCAGAACCCGTCTTCGCGACGGCGCTGGTAGGCGACGAAGTCGTCGTCATCATCATCATGCACGAGTTCATAGCGATAAGTTTTGGCTGCAGTGGTGTTGGGCTTGCTCATGGAGCACTCCATCTCGAAAGGGCTTTGCTTCGAGTTAGGTGCGGTGCAGCACAACTCCAATGGGAGTACGATGATCAGCGCATCACGTTGTGGAGAGTGCTCAGTTCAGCCCGAGCGCCATGCGCGATTTGCGCGTGAGCTTTGCGACGATCAGGGCATGGGCCTGCGCCAGATAGGCGGTGAGTTCCGCATCGGGAAGTGCGTTGTTGCTGGCGAGCTGCACCCATTTGGCGCGCGCCAGATAGGGCGCCGGTCGTGCCACGCCGTGCTCGATCAGCATCGCATAGGCCATGTCCGAGACCTTGAACATGTAGCCGCCGGAGCCCGCGGCAAAGCCGCCGCCGAGCGCGAACATCTTGCCACCGACCTTGAACACGGAGGTGCCTTCCCACTGCACCACCTTGGTGGCCGCGGGCAGGCGCAGGCAGCGGGCTTCGAATGTCTTGGGTGTCATGCGCTCGCACTTGAGACGAAAGGCCCGCAATTATGGCAACATGCGTCTTCCAACCAGGGATGAACTGCCATGTCGCGCGTTTCGATCAAGACCAGGGACGATCTGCCGGAGGCGCTGAGGCCGTTGTGGGACAAGATGACGACCTACGGCGCGTTCGAGAACCAGGCCGGTGTCATGGCCCACCGCCTGCCGATCTTCAAGCATATGTGGTCGCTGCTGGTCGATCTTGCTGAAGAAGGCAATGTCTCGAAGCGCCACCTGGAGCTCGCGCTGGTCGCGGTCTCGCTGCTCAACAAATGCGACTATTGCGTCTCGCACCACGCGCCAAAGCTGGCGGTGCAGGGCGTGTCGGAGGAGGGCGCCGCGCGCCTCATCGATTACAAGGACCATCCCGAGCTCGATGAGCTCGACAAGCTCGTCGTCGAATATTCCATCGCCGTCACCAACAACTGGAACAAGACCCGCGATGAGATCTTCGCCCGCCTGCGCGCGCATTTCTCGGAAGCCCAGATTGTCGAGCTGACCTGGCGCATCGCGCTCTGCGGCGCCTTCAACCGCTTCAACGACATCCTTCAGCTCGAGGTCGAGCAGGGCGTTCCCCACAGCGAAGCCGCGGAGTAATCGGCCGCCGGCGGTGCTGGTCCCCCGAGCCGGGACCGGCGCCAAGGCGCCCGATCACAGATTTGTGGGTTGCGGGCGTTCTATCGCAAGTTATATCGTACGATATGTTTTACAAAAGGACGTACGATATGCACCACGGACGAGACCACAAAGACTTCCACTTCGGGCATTTCGCCCATTTCGTCATGGGCCGGCACGGCGGCGGGCGACGCTTCGGCCGCGGCGGGCACGGCTTCTTCGGGCGCGGCCCGGGTGGCGACTTCCCTGGCGCAAGGCGGCTGTCCTCGCAGGACCTCCAGCTCGTGATCCTGGCGTTGCTCGCCGAAAAGCCGGCTCATGGGTACGAGCTGATCAAGATCATCGAGGAGCGCTCCGATGGCTTCTACACGCCGAGCCCGGGCGTGATCTATCCGGCGCTGACCTATCTGGAAGAGGTCGGCCACAGCAGCGTCGAGCAGGACGGCGGTCGAAAGCTCTACAGCATCACGCCGCAGGGCGAGGCGCATCTCGCCGAGAACCGCGCCACTGCGGATGCGATCCTGCAAGCGCTGTCGCGGATCGGGCGCCGCATGGACGAGGTGCGCGAGGCCTTTGCCGGCGTCGGCGATCTCGATGCCGACGCCTCCGACGAATTGCACCGTGCCCGCCACAACCTCAAGCGCGCGCTGCGTTCCAGGCATGGCAGCGACTCCGCCGAGGCGCGCCGCATCGCGGCGATCCTGGATCGTGCTGCAGCGGAAATCCTCGGCAAATAACTGAGAGGCGAAGCAACACATGAATGATCGGCCCCACAGCCCGATTCAAGACCCACGCGTCAACGCCGTCCTCGCGCGCCTCCAAGGCGCGCGGCAGCGGCCGGCCGGCGGAGGGCCGCGCGGCTCCTTCAACAGCCGTGATCCCCACGCCTATGCCGAGCAGGGCTTTTCGATCCATCCCGAGCAAGGCGAATTGATCTACCTGTTGTGTCGCGGCCTGCGCGCCACGCGTGTGGCGGAGTTCGCGACCTCGGTCGGCATGTCCACGCTCTATTTCGCGGCCGCTATCCGCGACAATGGCGGCGGCGCCGTGATCGGTTCGGAGATCGTGCCGGCCAAGGTCGAGACCGCCAAACGCAATCTCGCCGAGGCCGGCCTTGCCGACTATGCCGAGATCCGCGAGGGCGATGCGCGAAAGACCTTGCGCGATCTCGGCGGCCCCGTCGATTTCGTCCTGATCGACGGCTGGCCGGGCGAGGGCGGTCCTTCGCTGGCACGCGAGGTGATCGAGATCGTCGCGACGCAGCTCCTGGTCGGCGGCTACGTCATGAACGACAATGCCGAGCCCGACTATCTCGATTTCATCCGCGATCCCAAAAACGGTTTCGTCTCGATGACGCTGCCGCTCAAGGGCGGCACCGAGCTCAGCCTGAAGGTGGCGTGACGGTCTCGCTGGCGCGATAGGCATCGGGAACGACGAACACCTCGTCGGCACGGCCATAGCCGCCGTCGCACACTTCCTCGATCAGCACCATCGTGTGCAGCCGCGCCGCCTCGCCAAAATAGTGGACGAACAGCGCGGTGAGGTTATGCACGATCTCGGCCTTCTGGCTGCGCGAGAGCGCGGCCTGGGGAATCTTGATATTGGCGAAAGGCATGATGGGTCTCTCCGTGTGATGCATCGTGGCTGGCATTGTTCGAGAATGCCCGATCGCCGCGACCGGATAATCGCGAAAAACTTGTCATCACTTGTCGGCTGTGGTGAACAATCGGCCATGGACCGATTTGACGCCATGCGCCTGTTCGTCCGCCTCGTCGAACGGCAGAGTTTTACGGCTGCGGCGGCCGATCTCGGCATTCCCCGCTCGACGGCGAGCGAGGTTTTGCGCGGGCTCGAGGCGCGGCTGGGCGCGCGCCTGCTCGAACGCACGACACGGCATGTCACGCCGACGCTCGACGGCGAGGACTATTATCGCCGCTGCGTCGCCATCCTCGCGGAGGTCGAGGAAGCCGAAACCACGATGCGCGATGCGCGACCGCGTGGCTTGCTGCGCATCGACGCACATCCTTTGCTGACCCGCACTTTCATCTTGCCGCACCTGCCGGAATTCCTGGCGCGCTATCCGCAGCTCGACTTGCAGATCGGGCAGGGCGACCGTCTGGTCGATCTCGTGCGCGAGGGCATCGATTGCGTGATCCGGTCGGGAGAGCCCGAGGACAGCGGGATGATTTTGCGCCGTCTCGGCACGGTCGAGGAAATCACCGTGGCGAGCCCGACCTATCTTGCGAGCCACGGCGCGCCCGCGACGCCGGATACGCTCGACGGGCATCAGATGGTCGCGTTCATCTCCTCGCGTACCGGCGATGTGCTGCCGCTGGAGTTTTCCGTCGCCGGCGGCTTGCGCAATGTCGTGCTGCCGAGCCGGGTTCGCGTCAACAATTCCGACACCATGGCCGATCTCGCGCGGCTCGGCTTCGGCCTCACGCAGGCGCCCCGCTATCGCTTCGCGGCGGATCTGGCCAGTGGTGCGCTGGTCGAGGTGCTGGCCGACTATCCGCCGTCGCCGACGCCGCTCTCCGCGCTCTATCCGCAAAACCGCCAGCTCGCGCTCCGCTTGCGCGTCTTCCTCGATTGGATATCAGGCATTTTTGCCGAGGCGAAGCTGTAAGGAGGCGTCGGTTGGCTTGCGCCGGATCTTAATCGTAGCCCGGATGGAGCGAAGCGCAAGCCGGGGCCTCTCGATCCGCGGGCGCGCCCCCGGATTACGCTTCGCTCCATCCGGGCTACGAGGCGAGTTGGTGAACGCAGCTTTTCCTCTTGCCTCGTCATTGCGAGCGCAGCGAAACAATCCAGAAGTCCGTCTGAGGAGACAGTCTGGATTGCTTCGTCGCAAGGGCTCCTCGCATGACGATGTTGGAGGCGTCGCACGCCTCTTTGTGAGTTGTGCTGTAGCCGCGAGCGGCTACCATGTGACCGCTCCCGACCACGGGACGCACAGCGAGCGGAGGCGACATGGAACGCAAGGCAAAAGGATCGGACCTGTTTGTCGCGGCGCTGGAGAACGAGGGCGTCGATCGCATCTTCGGTATCCCCGGAGAGGAAAATCTCGACCTCGTCGAATCACTGCGCACCTCCAAAATCGAGCTGGTCCTGACCCGTCACGAGCAGGCCGCGGCCTTCATGGCCGCCACGCACGGTCGGCTGACCGGCAAGCCGGGAGTGTGTCTCTCGACACTCGGCCCGGGCGCGCTCAACCTGTCCACGGGCGCCGCCTATGCCCATCTCGGTGCGATGCCGATGATTTTGATCACAGGCCAGAAGCCGATCATGAGCAGCCGGCAGGCGCGCTTCCAGATCGTGGACGTGGTTGCGACCATGAAGCCGCTGACGAAGCTCTCCCGGCAGATCATCAGCGCCTCCAGCATTCCGACCGTGGTGCGCGATGCCTTTCGCGTAGCGATGGAGGAACGGCCGGGGCCGGTGCATCTCGAGCTGCCCGAGGACATCGCGGGCGATGAAGTGCCGGCGGTCCCCGTGATCCCGGTCCATCCGATTGAAATTCCGGTCGCGCATCGCGCCGCGCTCGACCGCGCAGCCGAGATGATCCTGGCCGCAAGGCGTCCATTGGTGATGATGGGCGCTGCGACCAGCCGGCCGCGCTCGACCCACGGCATCTCCAGCTTCGTGCGGCGAACCGGCATTCCGTTTTTCACGACACAGATGGGGAAGGGCACGGTGCCCGGCGGCACCAATCTCTACATGGGCACGGCGGCGCTATCCGAGCGCGACTACGTCCATGACGCGATCGACGCGGCCGATCTGATCGTGGCGATCGGCCACGACCCGATCGAGAAGCCGCCCTTCATCATGGGGCCGTCGGGACCGAAGGTCATTCACGTCAGCTACACGCCAGCCAGCGTCGAGCTGGTCTATTTCCCCGATGCCGAGGTCGTCGGCGACGTCGGACCGAGCCTGGAGCTGCTCGCCGACCGGCTCGAAGGCAAGCTGCCGCAGGCGGCGGCGCTGTTGCCGTTGCGCGAGGAGATCCTCACGCACATCGCCGACCGCGCCACCGAGGCGCGCTGGCCGCCGACGCCGCAGCGCATCGTGCACGACATTCGCCAGGTGATCCCGGAGAATGGCATCGTCGCGCTCGACAACGGCATGTACAAGATCTGGTTCGCGCGCAACTACCGGACCCGCGTCGCCAACACGCTGCTGCTCGACAATGCGCTGGCGACGATGGGCGCCGGCCTGCCGTCGGCCATGATGGCCGCGATGCTCTATCCCGAGCGCCGCGTGCTCGCGGTCGCCGGCGACGGCGGCTTCATGATGAACAGCCAGGAGATGGAGACCGCCGTCCGCCTCAAGCTCAATTTGGTCGTGCTGGTGCTCGAGGACAACGCCTACGGCATGATCCGCTGGAAGCAGGCCGTCGATCACTTCGCCGATTACGGCATGACCTTTGGCAATCCCGATTTTGTCCTTTACGCGAAGGCCTACGGTGCCAAGGGACATCGCATCGACAGCATCGACAGCTTCGGCCCGACGCTCGATGCGGCCTTCAAGGAGGGCGGCGTGCATCTGGTCGTGATTCCGATCGACTATTCGGAGAATGTGCGCGTGCTGGTCGACGAGCTGCGGGCGCATGAGAAGTCGAAACTGTGATGTGATCGATGCTCTCGCTACACCCGTCATTGCGAGGAGCGTAGCGACGAAGCAATCCAGAGTCGTTCCACGGAGGCAGTCTGGATTGCTTCGCTGCGCTCGCAATGACGGAGTTCGTGGCGAGGCCGCAGCCCATATGACAACCGTACTTGTGTCGCGCACCCAGATCCCCGACACTCTTAATCACCCAACCAACCACAGGAATAAGACATGACTCGCGTTCGCTGTATCACCGAGATGGGCATGGGCGTCGACGTTCACGGCAGGGACGCCACCAAGGCGGCGAAGCGCGCGGTGTCGGATGCCATTAGGCATTCGAGCCTCGGCTTCTTCCGGATGATTGGGAAGACCGCGAACGATATGTTCGTCGACGTCACGATTGCGGTGCCCAACCCTGAGGCGGTGGACAAGGAAGCCGTTGCGATGGAGCTGCCCTACGGCACCGTGACGGTGACTGCGGTCAAGGGCGGGCTGGAGATTCCCTCGGCCACGGAAGTGGCCAACGACCCTATCCTCATCGCCAATGCGGCTGTCATCGTCAGCTTCGACAAGGACTAGGCCGGTGTCGGACAGCGATTTGGCGTTGCTGGATCATCCGATCTGGAGTGCGCTGACGACGAGCCAGAAGCATCTCGCGGAGGGCGGCCCGCGCGCGCTGCGCTATCCCCTCGATATGACGCCGTTTGCCGACATGGTCGACATGTCTGCGGCCAGCTTTGCGGCGCTCGGTGATCTCCTGGCAGGCTCGCAGGTTGCCGCGCTGTTCACGCCGGAGCCGGTCGACGTTCCCGCCGGCTTCAAGGTCGTGCTCGCCGAGACCGGCGAGCAGATGATCGGCTCGCCGGCCGACAGCCCACTTCGCGATGCCGAAATCGTCACGCTCGGCGCGGCCGACGTCGCCGCCATGATGGCGCTGACGGAGCTGACCAAGCCGGGCCCATTCGCGTTGCGCACCCATGAGCTAGGCACGTTTCTCGGCATCCGCGTTGGTAGAGAATTGGTCGCGATGACGGGCGAGCGGATGAAGCCGGGAAAGTTCGTCGAGATGACGGCCGTCTGCGTGCATCCGGACTATCGTGGGCGCGGCTACGCGCAGGCGCTGCTCGCGGCGGTCGCGCCCGGATCGAGGCGCGCGGCGAAATTCCGTTCCTGCACGTCTTCTCGAACAATACATCGGCGATCGCACTGTATCAGCGGCAGGGCATGCGCATCCGCCGCCGCCTGTATGTGACGGTGCTGGCGAAGCAGGGATGAGCTGCGCTATCCGGACGGGCTTCATATCCGGCCAATTCGCGCTATATCCTTTGCCAACCATAATTTGGGGAAACACATGGACGCCAGAACACCTGATTTTTCCGCCGCGCGGACGGCGATGCAGCGCTACGTCGATCAGGAGATCATTCCATGTGTGTCCTGGGCGGTGCTGCGGGGGCGCGATATCGTCGATCAGCACTGCGTCGGCTTCGCCGATCGCGAGGCAAAAGCCGCGCTGCGGCCCGACCACATTTTTCGCGCCTATTCCAACACCAAGATCTTCGTGACGTGCTCGATCATGCTGCTGGTCGAGGAGGGTCGCATCGGGCTTGATGATCCCGTCGAGAAATTCCTGCCGCAGCTCGGCAATCGCAAGGTGCTGAAGCAGGGTGCCTCGAGCCTTGCCGATGTCGAGCCGGCGAAGAGCCCGATCACGATCCGCCAGCTTCTGACCCACAGCTCGGGCCTCAGCTACGGCATTTTCGATCCCGGCACGGTGCTGTTCAAAGGCTATAACGAGGCGCGCGTGCTCAACCCGCTCACGCCGCTGACCGACATGATCGACAAGCTCGCCGATCTGCCGCTGTCCTATCATCCCGGTACGGGCTGGGAATACTCGGTCGCGACCGACGTGCTCGGCCGCGTGGTCGAGGTCGTCTCCGGCCACGCGCTCGACACCTTCCTCAAGGCGCGCATCTTCGATCGCCTCGGCATGGTCGATACCGGCTTCTCAGTGCCCGAGGCGCAGCAGGGCAGGCTGGTTGTGCTCTACACCGGCGCCGACGTGCTCGATCCGATGAAGCCGGGTCTGACGCGGGCCGACAATCTACCTTATCCGCAAGCCTATCGGCGGCCGTTTCCGCGGCTCTCGGGCGGCGGCGGTCTGGTGTCGACCTTGCCCGACATGCTCGCGCTGGTACGCGCGCTGCTACCCGGTTCGGATGCGCTGCTGAAGCCGGACACGCTGCGGCAGATGATGACCAACCAGTTGCCCGCGGGCCAGACCATCCGGTTTGCCAATCTCGGGCCGATTCCCGGCAAGGGCTTTGGTCTCGGCGGCGCCGTCACCTTTGCGCCGACGCCGTTCGATCCCCCGAATTCGACCGGCGAATTCCAGTGGGGTGGGCTTGCCGGCACCCATTGGTGGATTTGCCCGCAGGCCAACACCGCCGGCGTGCTGATGGCGCAGCGCCATATGGGCTTCTGGAATCCCTTCTTCTTCGAGTTCAAGCGCCTGGCCTATCAGGCGGTTGGAGGCTGATCGCGAAAAAATTGCCGGCGGCCGCGAATCCCTTCCGGCCTTCGCGCCCTCTTGATGGTCGAGGCATTTTGCTTCGGCTCATTTCGGAGGATGTGATGGCAATCTACAGGAAGAATATCGGCGGTCTGCATCAGGCGGTGCGGGTTGCGCTCGGAATTGCGGTTGCGGTTGCCGCATTCGTGTATCTCACCGGCGTCGCGGCGTGGCTGGTGGCGCTCGGGGGCGCAGGATTCGCACTGACGGGGCTCGTCGGCTATTGCCCGATGTGCGCGATGGCCGGGATCGGACGAGGAGGCGTGTCGTGAGTGCGGCGGCGATCTCGCTAGACCTGTTCGAGGCGGCACGGCTCGGCGATCCCCAGGCGATCGCGTCTCTGCTCGAGACGGCGCAGCCGGATATCCGCCGCTACGCACGCGCCACCTGCCGTAGCTCCGCGGATGCCGAGGATGCAACCCAGGAGGCGCTGTGGATCCTGTTCCGCCGTGTCGGCACGATCCGCTCGCTGGTCGCGCTTTCCGCGTGGCTGTTCAGCGTGGTCCGCCGCGAATGTCTGCGGCTCGCGCGCAAGGCGGGCTTCGCGCCATCGATCGACGACGGCGAGGCGGAGGCTCTGCTGCTGTCGCGATCCGAAGCCGATCTGCGGCTTGATGTGGCGGCTGCGTTTGAAGCGTTGCCAGCGCACTATCGCGATGTCGCGCTGATGCGCGACGTCAAGGAAATGACCATCGACGAAATCGCCGTCGCGCTCGGTGCGTCCAGGCAGACCGTGAAGGCGCGCCTGCATCGTGCCCGCGCCCTGATGCGCGAATATCTGACGAGGTGAGACATGACCGATTATCAAACGCCTGACGATCTGAAGTCTGTCCCCGCTTTCGTGGCGCTGGCGCCGGTCGAGGCCAACGCGTTCCTTGCGTTCAACCACGCGGTCGAGCGCAAGGACGGATTGATCCCGCCGAAATATCGCGAGCTGATCTCGCTCGCGGTCGCGCTCACCACGCAATGTGCCTATTGCCTCGACGTGCATACGGCGCAGGCAGCGAAGGCCGGTGCGACGCGGGAAGAAGTCGCCGAAGCGGCATTGATCGCCGCCGCCGTGCGCGCCGGCGGCACGCTCGGCCATGCGCTGCTGGCGCAGCGCTTGTTCGAGCGGCATCGCGGCGAGAGGGAAGCATAGATGTCTGGTCGACGTCGGGACGCATGATTTGCCAAGCTATCTCGGTCTCGATGGATTTCGCTTCGGCTGGGTAGCCGCCTGGATCGACGAGCGCGGCGATCATGGCTTCGACTATTCACCGGGCCTGAGGCGTTTGCTCGCGTTGCCACACGCGCGTGCGATGATCGACATGCCGATCGGATTGAATCCGAGCGGCTATCGCTTGTGCGACTTGCGCGCCCGCGAGCTGGTCGGCCCCGCCGTGTTTCTCGGCGCGCGCCGCGATCTCTGGACATTTCCCGACATGGCGGCAGCCAATCGCCACTATTGGGAGCGGGAAGGCGAGGGCAGGGGCGTGTCGGCGCAGCTCTGGAACATCAGGGACAAGATCAGGGACGTCGACGAGATCATGACGCCGGCGCGGCAGGCGACAATTGGCGAAGCGCATCCGGAATTGATTTTCTGGAATTTTGCAGGGCGAGTCCGTCTCCCGAAGAAGACGTCGGCGCAAGGTCGCGAGCAGCGCATCTCGTTGCTGGCGCAACGCGGCTTCACGCGCTTGGAGACATGGCTGACGCAGCGTCATGGCACCGGAATCGGCCGCGACGATCTCATCGATGCCTGTGCCTGCGCGGTCGCGGCCCGCGACAGCACAGAGTGTGTCGGCGGCGAAGAGATCGATCCGCGCGGACTGCGGATGGAGATCAATTATTGAGGTCGCAGCCTGGCGCGTCTCGATTCGGGATAAAGTGGTAATTTATTTGAGGCGTGCAGGAACTGTCGACGGTCGGCCCGCGTTCCCCGTGCGAACCGATGACGGAGAAGCTCGTGCGATGAAGGATGCTAGTCAGTTCGCGACCGCGATGCTCGCGCTCGTTTTCACCGGAGCGCTGCTGGTCACCGGGCAGCTTTTCATCGAGCAACGCGCGCACCGCGATATCGCGTACGCCGCCAAGCATCTGCTGCGGCCCTTGTAGTCCGGCTTCGATGCATGATCATTGCTCGGCCTTGCGCCGTTCGACGGCTCGCCTAGATTAGGCGGCATCTCACGAACGAAGCCGAGGTCCCGATGCCTGATCTGTCCGCCTTTCCCATCACCAAGCGCTGGCCTGCCAGGCATCCGGAACTGCTTCAGCTCTATTCGCTGCCGACGCCGAACGGCGTCAAGGTGTCGATCATGCTGGAGGAGATCGGTCTGCCTTACGAGGTCCACCTCGTGGACTTCGGTAAGGACGACCAGAAGACAGCGGAATTCCTCTCGCTCAATCCGAACGGCAAGATTCCGGCGATCCTCGATCCCAACGGTCCGGGCGGCCGGCCGCTTCCGCTGTTCGAGTCCGGGGCGATCCTGCAATACCTCGCCGAGAAGACCGGCAGGCTGCTGCCGGAGGACGCCGCGCGCCGCTACCAGGCCATCCAGTGGTTGCATTTCCAGATGGGCGGCATCGGGCCGATGTTCGGCCAGGTCGGCTTCTTCCACAAATTCGCCGGCAAGGATTTCGAGGACAAGCGGCCGCTCGACCGCTATGCCGGCGAGGCCAAGCGTTTGCTCGGCGTGATGGAGACGCATCTTTCCGGACGGCAGTGGTTCATGGATGACGACTACACCATCGCCGACATCTCCATGCTCGGCTGGGTACGCAATCTCATCGGCTTCTACGGCGCCGGCGATCTCGTCGAGTTCAGCCAGTTCAAGTCGGTCGGTGCCTGGCTCGAACGGGGGCTGGCGCGTCCTGCCGTGGAGCGCGGGCTGAACATTCCGAAGCGGCCGTAGATCAGGTCAGCGCCTTATGCGTCATGTAGAGCGCCATCACCGAGATGAGGGCGATCATGACCCTGTGCAGCACCGCTTTGCTGACGCCATTGGCCGCGCGTGCGCCGAGATCGGTGCCGATCCAGAGGCCGGCGAGAATCCCGATGATGGCCGGCCAGCCGACCATGAGCCCCTTGCTCCAGTAGATCCAGGCCGCCGGAATGTTGGTCGGGATGACCGAGAAGATGAGGCTGACGAGTTGCGCCTGGTGCTGCGGGACGCGTAGGCCCGCGGCGAGGCCGACGGTGATCGCGAGCCCGCCGCCGATGCCCATGAAGCCGGAGGAAAACCCGGCAAGCGCGCCGATGAGGAGCAGGGGGAGCCAAGGCAGTTCGTCCCGGTCAACGGTCGCGTGGCTCCCGTCCTTGCGGTCACGGCGCAGGATCAGAAGGGCGATCAGCGCGACGAGATAGACGACGTAGGTCCATTGCAGCACCGAGTCGGAGACCGCCGCCGCGGCGTAGCCGCCGCCCGCACCGCCGACGAGAAATCCGAGGCCGATCCAGGCGATCCATTGCAGCGGGCTGCGATTGCCGCCCTGCCAGTAGCGGCGTACGCCGGCGAGGCCAGTGGGCGGAACCTGCGTGATCAGCGACGTCCCCTGGGCGACATGCTGCTCCGCGCCGAGCAGCAGCACGGTGAAGATGACGAGCCCGCCGCCCGGGCTCGTTCCCATGAAGCCCGATGTCAGCCCGCCGACGAGACCGACGCCGATGCCTGCGAGGAGATCGTGGATCCAGGACATCGCTTACGTCCTGGTTCGCCGCTTGATGTCGGGTCTGGTCGTGCGAAATCCTTCGATCACGCCGCGGACGGCCATCATGCAGGCCTCGATGTCAAAATCCTCGCCCCAGCATTTCTGCAGCACGAAGCCCTGGAAGATCGCGATGAGCACGCGCGCGATCGCATCGGCGCCGAGGTCGCGCTTGATCAGGCCGTCATGCTGGCCGCGCTCGACCAGCGCCACGATCAGCGCGCGCGGCATGTCGATGCCTTCGACGACGCTGGTGCGGACGCGGCGGTTGCGCAGGGCCTCCGCCCAGCCATGGATGCCGACGCGACGCCGCGCTTCGCCGGCGGGATCGGTGAGCCATTGCGCGTAGACGCGGATCAGCGCGTGAAGTCCTTCGATCGGATCGCCCGATCCCTGCGCCACCGAGTTGAGCACGGCCTCGCGACGATGCCGGTCGTCGGCGAGCGCCTCGATCAAATCGTCCTTGCTCTGGAAGTAGAGATAGACCGCGCCATGGCTCAAGCCCGACCGTTTGACGATGTCGGCCATGCCGGTCTGGTGGAAGCCTTGCTCGGCGAAGCAGGCGAGGGCCGCTTCGAGGATCTGCTGCCGCCTTCCTTCGCGTTGCTTGTCGCTGATCTTGGGCATTTTGGCCGTCCATAAATAACTGACAGATCGGTCGTTTTGACCATTTGCCTGATACGGCTCCTACAAAGCCGGGCGTTAATAAAAAACGATCAGTCAGTCATTTTTATTATCAAAGGCGATTCTGGTCAAGTCCTGACGGTCAGGGAACAGGAGGATCAAACCATTGCCGGGGGGCTGTGGCGGAGGTGATGGCGACCCGGCCGGCAATCGCGCGGCTAGAACAGCCGTCCGCCGTTCGGCACAGGCTTGCTCGGCTGCACCAGCACGACCTTGCCCTCGGCATCGGGGAAGCCGAGCGTCAACACCTCCGAGACAACCGGGCCGATCTGGCGCGGCGGGAAGTTGACGACGGCCGCGACCTGCTGCCCCACCAGCGTCTCGAGCGGATGATTTTCGGTGATCTGGGCCGAGCTCTTGCGCACGCCGATCGCAGGGCCGAAGTCGATCCACAGCCGCCAGGCCGGCTTGCGCGCCTCCGGGAACGGTTTTGCATCGACGATGGTGCCGACGCGGATATCGACCGCGAGAAAGGTGTTGAAGTCGATGGTTGGCGACACGGCCGCGGCGGGATCGTGAGTGACGTGCATTGATGTGTCCGTTCGGAGAGCGAGGTTCGTTCGCAATGTTGTCGCGCGAACCGGAGTTTCGTACAACGCTGCAGTCATCCAACGACGCATGCGCGAGGAAGGTCTTGCCCAACATCATCTACGGTATCAAGAACTGCGACACCATGAAGAAGGCGCGTGCCTGGCTCGACGCCCATGGCGTGGCCTACGGGTTCCACGACTACAAGGCGGCGGGCGTCGAGAAGGACAAGCTGAAGCAGTGGAGCGACAAGACTGGCTGGGAGACGCTGCTCAATCGCGCCGGCACGACCTTCAAGAAGCTGCCGGATTCCGACAAGGAAGGCCTCACCGAGAAGAAGGCGCTGGCGCTGATGCTAGCGCAACCATCGATGATCAAGCGGCCGGTGCTCGAACTCGGCGGCAAGCTTCTGGTCGGCTTCAAGCCGGACATCTATGCCAAGGAAGTCAAGGCCAAGTAGGTCGGCGCCAAATCGCGCTAAGCGCTAGTTCAGTTCGACGATCTCGGTGGTGACGCCGGGCTGGTCGGCGAACTCGACGACGTCGGCCGCAGCGATCCGGCCGGGAGCGCGATGGAAGAGATCGCGGTCGATCACCGCGCGCAGTTTCGGGCGCGGCAGCGCGTCATTTCCGCGCATCAGATTCTTGATCTCGAAGCCGCCGTCCTCGCAGAACGTCTTGAGCGAGGCGATGACGTGGCAGACCTTGCCGTCGGTCTGGAACGGCAGCAGCAGCCGTTCATAGGCAACTACGCGGCCATAGACGTCGTCGACGTCGGCCACGCTGTAGACCGGAAGGCCGCGCGCCACGCATTCATGATAGATCGGCATCACGAAGGGTGCGAGGCGCGGCCCGATATAGTCGTCGAGCAGAACGCCCTTGCCGGTATGTCCATAGGCGCGCGAGATGCGCGTACCTTCGCTCTGGATGATGAGGCGCGGCACCGGTGCAGAAATGTCCACCGTATAATAGATCAGATCGGACAGCTCTTCCTCGAGCCGCGCGGGCTGATACTCCCAGATCGCCGGCACCATCTGCCCGCGCGCATAAAGTCGCAGCCACGTGTTCAGGAGATCACGCTGCCTGATCGACTTGACGACGGAAGAAGCGGCGCTCGCGAAATCCAAGGCAAACTCCAAGACAATATTCCCGACGCATAAAACCCGCGCATGATCCATGCGGCGGGAAAATTTTCTATGAAGGCTGGCGCGCGGGATGAAAGACCGTTAACGACGGCTTGATGACCGGTGCCTTGCGAACCGGGAGGCCGGGCAGGCGACATCAAAACACGTCCGACTAAGGGAGCATAAGCCTCCCGGCCGGAGACCTGATCTGCTCAGCTTTCCACCTTGCCTAACCCCCGTCACCTCCGGCATATTCCGCGCCCGGAGGCGACGTTCCGGGACAGGCTCCAAGGCCCCCGGAAAGCCGAAGTAGCTAAGGACAGCCACGCGTATTGTGCGGGCAGGGGGAAATCTGTTTGGCCGATGAGTTCATTCTCGAAACGGAAGGCTTGACCAAGGAGTTCGCGGGCTTCTTCGCCGTCCGCGACGTTGCGCTCAAGGTTCGCCGTGGGAGCATTCACGCGTTGATCGGCCCGAACGGGGCGGGCAAGACAACGTGCTTCAATCTTTTGACCAAGTTCCTCAAACCGTCCGCCGGCAAAATTCTGTACAAGGGGCAGGACATCACGGCGATGGCGCCGGCCGACGTGGCACGCCTGGGACTGGTGCGATCATTCCAGATCTCGGCGGTATTTCCGCATCTCACCGCGCTGGAAAACGTTCGCGTCGCACTCCAGCGCCAGCACGGCAGCTCCTTCGATTTCTGGCGCTCCAAGTCCGTGCTCAACCGCTTCAACGATCGCGCGCGTGAACTGTTGAACGATGTCGGCCTCAGCGAGTTTGCCAATACGCCCGCGGTCGAGATGCCCTATGGACGCAAGCGCGCACTGGAGATCGCAACCACGCTCGCGCTCGACCCGGAGATGATGCTGCTGGACGAGCCGATGGCGGGCATGGGCCACGAGGACATCGACAAGATCGCGGCGCTGATCAAGCGCATCTCGGCGAAATATACCATCCTGATGGTCGAGCATAATCTGAGCGTCGTCGCCAATCTCTCCGACATCATCACCGTGCTGACCCGTGGGCAGGTGCTGGCGCAAGGCCACTACAGCGAGCTCACCAAGGACGAGCGCGTCAAGGAAGCCTATCTGGGAGCCGGTCATGCCTGAGACTGCAATCGCGGACGCTCCCGCAAAAGCCGCAACCGGCGGCAACATCCTCCAGGTCCGCAACCTGGAAGCATGGTACGGCGAGTCCCACATCCTGCACGGGATCAATTTCGACGTGAACGCGGGCGAGGTGGTCACGCTGCTCGGCCGCAACGGCGCCGGCAAGACGACGACGCTGAAGTCGATCATGGGCATCATCGGCAAGCGGACCGGCTCGGTGAAGTTCAACAATCAGGAGATCATCCGCGCGACCTCCGACAAGATCGCGCGGATGGGCATCGCGTTCTGCCCGGAGGAACGCGGCATTTTCTCCAGTCTCGATGTGCGGGAGAATTTGTTGCTGCCGCCGGTGGTTCGCCCGGGCGGATTGCCGCTCGAGCAGATCTTCGATCTGTTTCCGAATCTGAAAGAACGTCTCAACAGCCAGGGCACCAAGCTGTCCGGCGGTGAGCAGCAGATGCTCGCGATCGCGCGCATCCTGCGAACCGGCGCGAGCTTCCTGATGCTGGACGAGCCGACCGAAGGTCTTGCGCCTGTCATCATCCAGCAGATCGGCCACACCATTGCGCGGCTCAAGAAGGAGGGTTTTACCATCCTCCTGGTCGAGCAGAACTTCCGGTTCGCATCCACCGTCGCCGACCGCTATTACGTGGTCGAACACGGCAAGATCATTGACGGATTTTCCAACGCGGAGCTTGCCGCCAACATGGACAAGCTCCACACCTATCTCGGCGTCTAAGACGGCCAAGCGTCAAACGGCCACGAGAAAATTCACGAGGGAAGTAGCATGAAAAAGTCGATTGCGTCGTTTCTGCTCGGCACGGCGTTGGCCGTCACAACGGCTGGCGTAGCCTTTGCGCAGGACAAGTCCGTCAAGATCGGTGCGCTGTCCGATCAGTCCGGCCTCTATGCCGACCTCGGCGGTCCCGGCTCGACGCTCGCCGCCCAGATGGCCGTCGATGATTCCG
The DNA here is from genome assembly GCF_059512345.1 of Bradyrhizobium sp. Unk1. Taxonomy (NCBI): domain Bacteria; kingdom Pseudomonadati; phylum Pseudomonadota; class Alphaproteobacteria; order Hyphomicrobiales; family Nitrobacteraceae; genus Bradyrhizobium; species Bradyrhizobium sp. Unk1. The sequence continues at coordinate 69,842 of NZ_JCAMOP010000013.1, read as the reverse complement.
GCCTTGCGGCGAAGGGCTGGAAGATCGACATCATCTCCGGCGATCACCAGAATAAGCCCGACATCGGCACCGCGATCGCGCGGCAGTGGTTCGACGTCGAGAAAGTCGACGTCATCGTCGACGTGCCGAACTCCGGCGTGGCGCTTGCCGTCAACAACGTCGTCAAGGAAAAGAACGGCGTCTACATCAACTCGGGCGCGGCGACCTCGGATCTGACCAACGCGCAGTGCTCGCCCAATACCGTGCACTGGACCTACGACACCTACATGCTGGCCCACACCACGGGCCAGGCTCTGGTGAAGGCCGGTGGCGACAGCTGGTTCTTCCTGACCGCGGACTACGCCTTCGGTGCGGCGCTCGAGCGCGATACCACGGCCGTGGTCACCGCCAACGGCGGCAAGGTCGTCGGCGGCGTCAAGCATCCGCTCAACACGCCGGACTTCTCGTCCTTCCTGCTTCAGGCGCAGGCGTCCAAGGCCAAGATCATCGGCCTCGCCAACGCCGGCGGTGACACCACCAACTCGATCAAGCAGGCGGCCGAGTTCGGCATCGTCAAGGGCGGCCAGAAGCTCGCGGCGTTGCTGCTATTCCTCACCGACGTCAAGGCGATCGGGCTTGAGACCGCGCAGGGCCTCAACTTCACCGAGACCTTCTACTGGGACATGAACGACCAGACCCGGGCGTTCTCCAAGCGCTTCGCCGCGAAGATGAAGAACAATGCCCCGCCCACCATGGTGCAGGCCGGCGTCTATGCGGGCGTACGTCACTATCTCAAGACGCTGGAAACGCTCGGCGGCAATCCCCATGACGGCGTCAAGGTCGTCGAGAAGATGAAGTCGATTCCGACCGAGGACGACCTGTTCGGCAAGGGCGAGATCCAGCCGAACGGCCGCACCATCCACAATGCCTATCTGTTCGAGGTGAAGAAGCCCTCGGAGTCCAAGGGGCCGTGGGACTTCTACAAGCTGGTCGGCACCGTGTCGGGTGACCAGGCTTTCACGCCGCTCTCCGAGAGCAAGTGCGCGCTCTTGAAGAAGTAAGATGACCGCCCGCAGGCCATCAGGCCTGCGGGCGATTTTCAGGGAACGCCGAAGGGACCGGGTGCGGGATCGATGCAGGCTCTTTACGCTCAGCTACTGGTGGGATTGATCAACGGCTCGTTCTACGCGCTGCTCAGTCTCGGGCTTGCCGTGATCTTCGGCATGCTCAACATCATCAATTTCGCCCACGGCGCGCTCTACATGATGGGCGCGTTCGTTGCCTATTTCCTGCTGAGCCTCGGCGGCATCAACTACTGGTGGGCGCTGCTGATCGCGCCTGTTATCGTCGGCATCTTCGGCATGATCCTGGAACGGACCATGCTGCAATGGCTGACCGGGCTCGACCACCTCTACGGTCTGCTCCTGACCTTCGGCATCGCGCTGATCGTGCAGGGTGTGTTCCAGAACTATTTCGGCTCCTCCGGTCTGCCTTATGCCATTCCGGACCAGCTCAAGGGCGGCATGAATCTCGGCTTCATGTTCCTGCCGATCTATCGCGGCTGGGTCGTCATCTTCTCGCTGGTGGTATGTATCGCCACCTGGTTCCTGATCGAGAAGACCCGGCTCGGTGCCTACCTGCGCGCCGCCACTGAAAATCCGACACTGGTCCGCGCCTTCGGCATCAACGTGCCGCGCATGATCACGCTGACCTACGGTCTTGGCGTTGGCCTTGCGGCGCTCGCGGGCGTGCTCTCGGCACCGATCAACCAGGTGCGGCCGTTGATGGGCGCCGACCTCATCATCGTCGTGTTCGCGGTGGTCGTGATCGGCGGCATGGGATCGATCATGGGCTCCATCATCACCGGCTTTGCGCTCGGTGTGATCGAGGGCCTGACCAAGTATTTCTACCCCGAGGCCTCCAACACCGTCGTGTTCGTGCTGATGGTGCTGGTGCTCTTGGTGAAGCCAACGGGATTGACGGGAAGGGCGGCCTGATATGACAGCCTTGACGGACGACACGCTGCCGGTGACCCCGCGCGCCATTCGAGACGAGATGATCGTATTCGTCATGATGGCATTGCTGCTGGCCGCAGTGCCATTCAGCGGCATCTACCCGTTCTTCGTGATGCAGGCGCTGTGCTTCGCGCTGCTTGCCTGTGCTTTCAACCTCCTGATCGGCTATGGCGGCTTGCTCTCGTTCGGCCACGCGATGTTCCTCGGCACGGCGGGCTACTGCAGCGCGCATGCACTGAAGGTGTGGGCGCTGCCGCCGGAGCTCGGCATCCTCGTCGGAATCGTCGCGGCTTTCGGGCTCTCGCTCATCACCGGCTACATCTCGATCCGCCGCCAGGGCATCTACTTCTCGATGATCACGCTGGCGCTGTCGCAGCTGCTTTACTTCATCTACCTCCAGGCGCCATTCACCCATGGTGAGGACGGCATCCAGGGCATTCCGCAGGGGCGCATGTTCGGCGTGTTCGATCTCTCGAAGCCGACGGTGCTTTATTATGTCGTGCTGGTCGGCTTCCTCGCCGGCTTCCTGCTGATCTACCGCATCATCAACTCGCCGTTCGGCGAGGTGCTGAAGGCGATCCGCGAGAACGAGCCGCGCGCGATCTCGCTCGGATACCGGACCGACCAGTACAAGTTCCTGGCGTTCGTCCTGTCGGGCACGCTGGCCGGCTTCGCCGGTTCGCTGAAAGTGTTCGTGGCGCAGAACGCCTCGCTCACCGATGTGCACTGGTCGATGTCGGGCGAGGTCGTGCTGATGACGCTGGTCGGCGGTCTCGGCACCATTTTCGGTCCCGTGGTCGGCGCCTTCGCGATCATCGCCATGCAGCAATATCTGGCCGGCTTCGGCCAGTGGGTGACGGTGATCCAGGGCTCGATCTTCGTGGTCTGCGTGCTCACCTTCCGTCGCGGGGTCATCGGCGAAATCGCCCATTACTTCCGGCGTTCACTATAAGCTTTTGATATTGCACCAATTTCATTGGCGCCGGAATCCGGTGGATGATCCGACTCCGCGGGCGTGAGATGACACGCGCGCGGAGCGGAAATGGTCTATGACAGTTTTGTGACGGCCAGTTCGGGCCGGGCCATTTCCAACCGGTAACCTATCCCCATGATGCGATGGTTTCGCGCTTTCCTTCCCAAGGAAGAACGGTTCTTCGACCTGTTCGACCGCCATGCACAGACCGTGATCCAGGGCTCGATCGCGCTCCAGGGCATGCTCAACGGGGGCGAGGAGACGCCGGTCTACTGCCAGCGCGTCAACCAGTTCGAGAACGACGCCGACAACATCACCCGTGAGGTGCTGACGGCTGTGCGCCGCACCTTCATCACCCCCTTCGACCGTGGCGACATCAAAAATCTCATCACCTCGATGGACGACGCCATCGACCAGATGCAGCAGACGGCCAAGGCCGTGATGCTATTCGAGGTCCGCACCTTCGAGCCGCCGATGCGGGAGATTGGCGGGCTGCTGATCGAATGCGCCAATCTCGTGGGACGCGCGTTGCCGCTGATGCAGTCGATCGGCCCGAACGTCGCGATGCTGACCGCGATCACGGAAGAGCTGGGCAAGCTGGAGGGCCGGGTCGACGATCTCCATGACATCGGGCTGAAGGAGCTGTTTCTCAAGCACCGCGATGGCAGCGCGATGGATTTCATCGTCGGCGTCGAGATCTATGACCATCTCGAAAAGGTGGCCGACCGTTTCGACGACGTCGCGAACGAGATCAACAGCATCGTCATCGAGCAGGTTTAGGGCAGGGGTCGCGCCGTGGATGCTGCGCTCGGACTTCCTGTCCTCGTCGGCTTGATCGCCGTCGCGCTGCTGTTCGATTTCCTGAACGGCCTGCACGACGCCGCCAATTCGATCGCGACCATCGTGTCCACCCGCGTGCTGCGGCCGCAATTCGCGGTGTTGTGGGCCGCATTCTTCAATTTCATCGCCTTCATGGTGTTCGGGCTGCATGTTGCCCAGACCATCGGCACCGGCATCATCGATCCCGCGGTGGTCGATGCCCAGGTGATCTTCGCGGCCCTGGTCGGTGCGATCGTCTGGAACCTCGTGACCTGGGGGCTCGGCATCCCGTCCTCCTCCTCGCACGCGCTGATCGGCGGCCTCGTCGGCGGCGGCATGGCCAAGGCTGGGATCTCGGCGGCGGTGTGGAGTGGTCTGTCCAAGGCGGTGCTTGCGATCGTGCTGTCGCCGCTGGTGGGTTTCCTGCTCGCGATGATGCTGGTCGCGATCGTGTCCTGGCTCTCGGTGCGCTCGACGCCGTTCGCGGTCGATCGCGCTTTCCGTATCCTGCAATTCGCTTCCGCCTCGCTCTATTCGCTCGGTCATGGCGGCAATGACGCCCAGAAGACCATGGGCATCATCGCCGTGCTGCTGTATTCGCAGGGGCATCTCGGCGGCGAATTCTCGGTGCCGTTCTGGGTGGTGCTGTCCTGCCAGGCTGCGATGGCGCTGGGCACGCTGATGGGCGGCTGGCGCATCGTCCGCACCATGGGCCTGCGCATCACCAAGCTGACGCCGATGCAGGGCTTTTGCGCCGAGACCGGCGGCGCCGCGACGCTGTTCATGGCGACCTTCCTCGGCGTTCCCGTCTCGACCACCCACACCATTACCGGCGCGATCGTGGGCGTCGGTGCGGCCCGCCGCGTCTCGGCGGTGCGTTGGAACGTCGCGAGCTCGATCGTCTATGCCTGGGTGATCACGATCCCGGCCTCGGCCATTGTCGCGGCGCTGACCTGGTGGGCGGTCCAGATTTTCGTCAGGTGACGAATTTCAGCCCAGCAATGCCGGCGACGATCAGCCCGATGCTGGCGAGGCGGAACGCCGTGGCCGGCTCGCCGAACAGAATGATGCCAAGCGTGGCGGTACCGACCGCGCCGATGCCGGTCCAGACCGCATAGGCGGTTCCGACGGGCAGCGATTTGAGGGCGATTCCAAGCAGGATGACGCTGCCGGCCATCGCCGCGAGCGTGATGACGGACGGAACAAGCTTGGTAAAACCCTCGGTGTATTTCAGGCCGATCGCCCAGGTGATCTCGAGAAGACCGGCGACGAACAGGATGCTCCAGGCCATGACGACCCTCCATTCAAGGCAGGGTCGTCCCCGCGGCGGATATGCTGATGAGGGGGGAGGCCGTCCTCCCCGGGAACGGATATGGGGCTGGCCGAAGGGCTCCGCAATCACCACATGAGGCTTGATCAGGCCCATTTTCCCTGCCAAACGCTCCCGCCATGTCCGACATCGCCATATCAGCCGACTCGCCGGCCCGTTCCCCGCTTGCCACCGAAGTGGCGCGGCGGCGCACCTTCGCGATCATCTCCCACCCGGACGCGGGCAAGACCACGCTGACCGAGAAGCTGCTGTTGTTCGGCGGCGCCATCAATCTCGCCGGCCAGGTCAAGGCCAAGGGCGAGCGGCGCAACACGCGTTCGGACTGGATGAAGATCGAACGCGAGCGCGGCATCTCGGTCGTGACCTCGGTCATGACCTTCGAGTTCGAGGGTCTCGTGTTCAATCTGCTGGACACGCCGGGCCATGAGGACTTTTCGGAGGACACCTACCGTACGCTCACGGCGGTCGACTCCGCTGTCATGGTGATCGACGCCGCCAAGGGCATCGAGGCGCGCACCCGAAAGCTGTTCGAGGTGTGTCGTCTTCGGGATATCCCGATCATCACCTTCATCAACAAGATGGACCGCGAGAGCCGCGACGTGTTCGAGCTGCTCGACGAGATCGAGAAGACGCTGGCGCTCGACACCACGCCGATGACCTGGCCGGTCGGCCGCGGCCGCGATTTCCTCGGCACCTATGATGTTGTCAACGGTGGCGTTCGCCTGCTCGAAGGCGGCGGCGCCAAGACCGGCGCGGCGCAGCAGATCGAGATCGCCGAGCTCGGCAAGCTCAACGCCAACCTCGATGTCGGCGCGGTCAAGGACGAGCTCGAACTCGTCACCGAGGCCTCAAAACCGTTCGAACTCGCCGCGTTTCGCGAGGGCCATCTGACGCCGGTCTATTTTGGCAGCGCGCTGCGCAATTTCGGCGTCGGCGACCTTCTCGAAGGCCTCGGCAAGTTTGCGCCGGAGCCGCGCGCGCAGGAGAGCGACCAGCGCAAGATCGAGGCCACTGATCCGCGCATGAGCGCCTTCGTGTTCAAGATCCAGGCGAACATGGATCCGAACCACCGCGACCGCATCGCCTTCGCGCGCCTGTGCTCCGGCAAGCTCAGCCGCGGCATGAAGGCCAAGCTGGTACGCACCGGCAAGAGCATGCCGCTGTCGAGCCCGCAATTCTTCTTCGCACAGGACCGTTCGGTCGCGGACGAAGCCTTCGCCGGCGACGTCGTCGGTATTCCCAATCATGGCACGCTGCGCATCGGCGATACCCTGACCGAGGGCGAGGATTTCACCTTCGTCGGCGTGCCTAGCTTCGCGCCGGAAATCGTCCGCCGCGTGCGTCTCACCGACGCGATGAAGGCGAAGAAGCTGAAGGAAGCGCTTCAGCAGATGTCCGAAGAGGGCGTGGTGCAGGTGTTCCGCCCGCGCGACGGCGCACCGGCGCTGGTCGGCGTGGTCGGCGCGCTGCAGCTTGACGTGCTGAAGGCACGGCTCGACGCGGAATATTCGTTGCCGGTCGAGTTCGAGGTCAGCGAGTTCCAGCTCGCGCGCTGGGTCTCATCCGAAGATCGCAAGAAGCTCGACACTTTCATCGCCGCTAACACCTCGAGCATCGCCGACGATGTCGACGGCGATCCCGTGTATCTGGCGAGAAACGAGTTCTATCTCGGCTACGCCAGGGAACGCGCCGAGGGGATCGAGTTCACGAACGTCAAGGACGTCAAGAAGAAGGGGTAGGGGCCACACTCCGCTGTCATTCCCCGCGAAGGCGGGGAATCCAGTACGCCGCAGCCTTTCGATTCCATCACCGCCGTCTCGGAGTACTGGGTCGCCCGGTCGAGCCGGGCGACGACACCGGAGCCAAACGCAAGCATGTGAACGGCCGCGGGCTTGACGCGTTCGTTGTCGATGCCACGTTGGTTCGTGTAGCATTGTGAGCTCGCATCATGTGGCGCGGCATCCTGGTTTTCCTCCTGCTGGCGATATCGACGGTTGCCGCCGATGCGCAGCGTCGCCAGATCAATCCGATCCCGTTTTCGCATGAGCCGTGCAGCGTGCTCGACGGCCGGCCCTGCACGCCGTACTACTGCAGCCCGCTCGAGCCCGGCCCCTGCATTCCCGAGATCGATTATCCCTATGGTCAGAACCTCCAGCTCACGATTCAGAGTGTGCCGGCGGAGGCTGATCGCGCCAAATACCGGAAGCCGGATCACGATCTCGATACGATCGGCGATCTCTTTGCCGAGCTGCGCACCTGCTGGTCGCCACCACCGGACAATGCGCGCGCGGGCATGCAGATGGCGGTGCGCTTCAGCTTCAACAAGGCGGGCGGCATGATCGGTCCGCCGCAGCTGACCTATGCGACCGCGGGCGTCCCGGCCGACACCCGAACGACCTATCTCAACGCGATCAATTCATCGCTGAAAGCCTGCCTGCCACTCAAATTCACCAGCGGCCTCGGGGGCGCGCTGGCTGGGCGTCCGATCGCGATCCGCTATGTCGATAATCGCGAGCTTGGAAAATAGCTCCATCGCCTCATCCTGAGGAGCGCGCTTGCGCGCGTCTCGAAGGATGAAGGTCGCGGCTGTTGCGACAGCCGGGCCTGCACGCCTCAGCATGAGGCGTGAGAGTTGCGACCCGCGCCCAATCGATGATACGCCATAGGCGGGGCGCTGGTTGAGGGGAGGATGTCGTGGGTCTGCTGGTCATGATCCTGGGGCTGATGCTGTTTTTTGCGGCCCATGTTTTCACAACGAAACGCGAGGCGCGCGCGCAAGCGATCGCGAGACTGGGCGAGGGGACCTACAAGATCCTCTATGCCGCGGTCTCGCTTGCGGGACTCGCGCTGATCATCTGGGGCTTTGCCCATTATCGCGCTGCCGGAATGATCCCGGTTTGGGAGCCGCCGGTCGCATTCAAGCACATTACAGTCGCGCTGATGCTGCCCGCGGTCATCCTGGTGGTGGCGTCCTACTTGCGCGGGCGCATCTATGCGACGCTGAAGCATCCGATGCTGGCGGGCATCAAATTGTGGGCGGCCGCGCATCTGCTCGCCAATGGCGATCTCGGCTCCATCATCCTGTTTGGCTCATTCCTGGGCTGGGCCGTGTATGACCGCATCTCGCTGAAGCATCGCACCGATGGCGGCGGCCCGCCTATTCCGGTGGGTGGCGTCACCAATGATCTGATCGCCGTTGCAGTCGGTGTCGTCGCTTATCTCGCGCTGGCCTTCGCGTTCCACCCGGTAGTGATCGGCGTTCCCGTCATGGGAGGCTGACGACAGCCGATCAGCGCAAGACCGTTTCGCGCAGCCATGCGCGGAAGGTGACAAAGCAACAAGCCGAGGGCATTCCGATGGACTGGTCGCAATCTCAGATCCCGCCGATGCGCTTCGAGGCGCGCTTTGGCGATCGGGTGGTGCCGGCCTTCAGCGATCGGCCGGCGAGCCTGTGGGCGATGATCGCGGACGCCTGCGCCCGCAATCCGGATGGCGAAGCGCTGATCGCAGGCGATGTCCGGTTGAGCTGGCGGCAGGCGGTGGAGCAGGCCGCGCGGATCGCGGCCGGCTTTCGCAAGCTCGGCCTGCAGCGTGGCGACCGCGTCGCGATCCTGCTCGGCAATCGCATCGAATTTCCGCTGCTGCTGTTTGCCGCCGCGCATGAGGGGCTGGTGACGGTGCTGCTCGGCACGCGCCAGCAGAAGCCCGAGATCGGCTACGTCCTCGCCGATTGCGGCGCCAGGGTCCTGATCCATGAAGCAGGGCTCACCGGGCGGCTGCCCGATGCGCGTGACGTCCCCGATGTCATCCACCGCATCGCCGTCGACAGCGATCAGGCCCTGTCGCGTTTCGCCGTGCTCGCCGACAACGTCCCGGCACCGGCGCCGGTCGAGATCGGCGAGGAGGACACCGCGATGATCCTCTACACCTCGGGCACGACGGGCAAGCCGAAGGGCGCGATGCTCGCCCATTGCAACATCGTTCATTCCTCGATGGTGTTCGTCTCCTGCCTGCAATTGACGGAAGCGGACCGCTCGATCGCTGCGGTGCCGCTCGGCCACGTCACCGGCGTCGTCGCCAACATCACGACCATGATCCGCTGCGGCGGCGCGCTGATCATCATGCCGGAATTCAAGGCCGCCGATTATCTCAAGCTCGCCGCGCGCGAGCGCGTCACCTACACGGTGATGGTGCCGGCGATGTACAATCTCTGCCTGCTCCAGCCCGATTTCGACAGCTACGATCTCTCGAGCTGGCGCATCGGCGGCTTTGGCGGCGCGCCGATGCCGGTCGCGACCATCGAGAAGCTCAAGACGACGATTCCCGGCCTGAAGCTCGCGAACTGCTACGGCTCGACCGAGACGACGTCGCCCTCGACGATCATGCCGGGCGAGCTGACCGCGAGCCACATCGACAGTGTCGGCTTGCCGTGTCCCGGTGCCCGCATCGTCGCGATGGGAGCGGATGGACGCGAGCTACCGCCTGGCGAGATCGGCGAGCTCTGGATCCAGAGCGCCTCCGTCATCAAGGGCTACTGGAACAACCCGAAGGCCACCGCCGAAAGCTTCACGGGCGGATTCTGGCATTCCGGCGATCTCGGCTCGGTCGATGCGGAGGGGTTTGTCCGCGTGTTCGACCGGCAGAAGGACATGATCAATCGCGGCGGGCTGAAGATCTATTCGGCCGAGGTCGAGTCCGTGCTGGCGGGCCACCCCGCCGTGGTCGAGAGCGCGATCATTGCCAAGGCTTGCCCGGTGCTGGGTGAGCGCGTCCACGCCGTGGTGGTGACGCGCGCGCCGGTGGCCAGCGAAGCCTTGCGCGCCTGGTGCGCGGAGCGGCTGTCCGACTACAAGGTCCCCGAAACCATGGCGATCACGTCCGATCCGCTGCCGCGCAATGCCAATGGCAAGGTGCTGAAGCGGCAGCTGCGGGAGCTCCTGGGAACCTGAGCCGGGCAGGCGGCTCCGGGCTATCCCGGGTGGTTAACGCCTTGATTGGGCTCGCTTTGCCTTGCCAGCGCCATATCGTTAGGGTACCCCGCCGCCACGTGGGGGACGGGATTCCTGACGCGAACGCATTGGCGCGCGCACCCGGACGGGTATGGGATTAGCATAAGTGTCTGAATTATTTGACGAAGTCGACGAGGAAGTACGTCGCGAACAGCTCAAGAAGCTGTGGGACAAGTATTCGATCGTCTTCATCGCCCTGATGGTGCTGATCGTGGCCGCCGTCGGCGGCTGGCGCGGCTACCAGTATCTGGAGGGCAAGCAGGCCGCCGAGGCCGGCGCCGCCTTCGAGAAGGCCGCTGAGCTGTCCGACCAGGACAAGCACGCGGAGGCCGAGGCCGCCTTCACCGAGCTCGCCGCCAAGGCTCCCTCGGGCTATCGCACCCTGGCGCGGCTGCGTGCCGCGGCCGAGGCAGCGCCCCGCGATCCCAAGGCGGCCGCCAAGATGTTTGACGACATCGCCGCCGATCGCAGCATCGGTGGTGAGTGGCAGGATCTGGCGAAGATCCGCGCCGCCGGCTTGCTGGTCGACAGCGCGTCCTATGCCGACATGCAGCAGCGGCTGGAGTCCTCCGCCGCGCCCAAATCCACGTTCCGCCACAGCGCTCGCGAGTTGCTGGCGCTATCGGCCTGGCGCAACAACGACATGACCGCGGCCCGCAAATGGCTCGACGCGATTGCCGAGGACGGCGAAACGCCGCCCGGTTTGCGCTCACGCGCCGAGGCGCTCCAGGCCCTGCTGCCGCCCGTCGCCAAAAGCTGACCAAGAGCTGACCTTCGGGCTCTCTGACGTAGACGAGACACAAGATGCGCCGCACGCCCCGCTTGATCGCAGCCGCCGTCCTGATCGCCTTCACGGGCATCCTGGGCGGCTGCTCCAGCTTCGATCCAAGCGACATGCTCGACTTCCTCGACACCAAGAAGAAGCTGCCGGGCGACCGCAAGCCGGTCTTCCCGGAGGGCGTTCCGGGCCTCGAGCAGGGCGTGCCGCGGGAGATGTACAAGGGCGCAGCACAGCAGCCGCAGCCTGATCCGAACGCACCAGCCGTCGCGGCTCTGCCCGCCGAGCCGCCGCCCGAGGCCAAGCCGGCAAAGGGTGCCAAGGCGAAGAAGACCAAACAGCCTGCCAGCACCGCGGCCGCGCCCGCTGAGGCGCCGGCGGCCGAGGTCGACGGCGAGGCCCAGCCGGAGGCCGCGCCGCCCGCGGCCGCTCCGCAGCCCAAGCAGAAGATCGTGCGCAAGCGCACCACCGCCCCGCCGCCGGATCAACCCGTCCAGCAGGCGCAACCGACCCAGACCACCCAGCAGCAATCGCAGGGAGCTTTCCCGGCACCGATGCCGAGCGGCAGCTTTTCGCGCTGATCACTTCATTACATTGACAGGCGCGGCCTTCGCAGCGCACGAATGACCGATGTCCTTCACGATTGCTATTATCGGCCGGCCAAATGTCGGCAAATCGACGCTGTTCAACCGCCTGGTTGGGCAGAAGCTCGCGCTCGTCGATGACCTGCCGGGCGTCACCCGCGACCGCCGCGAGGGCGAGGCCAGGCTCGGCGATCTCGAATTCACCATCATCGATACCGCCGGCCTCGACGAGGGCGCCAAGGGCTCGCTGACCGCGCGCATGCAGGAGCAGACCGAGGCCGCGATCGCACAGGCCGACGCGCTGTTCTTCGTCATCGACGCCCGCATCGGCCTGACGCCCACCGATCGCGCCTTCGCCGATTTCGCCCGCAAGGCCGACAAGCCGGTGCTGCTGGTCGCCAACAAGAGCGAAGGCAAGCACGGCGATGCCGGCGCGATGGAGGCGTTTGCGCTCGGCCTCGGCGATCCCATTCAGGTCTCGGCCGAGCACGGCGAAGGCATGGGCGAGCTGTATGACGCGCTCCGCGAGTTGATGCCGGAGCCTGTCGACGAAGATGAAGCCGAGGACGACGAGCCGCTGACCGAGGAGGAGGCAGCGACGCGTCCGATCCGCGTCGCCATCGTCGGCCGGCCCAATGCCGGCAAGTCGACGCTGATCAATCATCTGCTCGGCGAGGAGCGCCTGCTGACGAGCCCGGAGGCCGGCACCACGCGCGATTCCATCGCGGTCGAGATCAACTGGAAGGGCCGCGATTTTCGCGTGTTCGATACCGCAGGTCTGCGCCGTCGCTCGCGCATCGAGGAAAAGCTGGAGAAGCTCTCGGTCGCCGACGCGTTGCGCGCGGTCCGCTTTGCCGAAGTCGTCGTGATGATGATGGATACGCAGAACCGCTTCGAGGAGCAGGATCTGCGCATCGCCGATCTGATCGAGCGCGAGGGCCGCGCGGTCGTGCTCGCCGTCAACAAATGGGATTTGATGGAGACCAAGGGCGGCGGTGCCATCTCGGGCCTGCGCCGGGATGCCGACCATTGGCTGCCGCAGATCAAGGGCGTTCCGATCGTCGCCGTATCAGGTCTGATGGGCGAGGGCATCGATCGGCTGATGCAGGCGATCCAGGACGCCTACGCCGTCTGGAACAGGCGCGTGCCGACCTCCGCGCTCAATCGCTGGTTCGAGCAGGCCGTGCAAGCCAATCCGCCGCCGGCGGTGTCCGGCCGACGGCTCAAGCTGAATTACATCACGCAGAACAAGGCGCGCCCGCCGAGCTTCGTGCTGTTCTGCTCGCGCGCTGACGCGGTGCCGCAGTCCTATCTGCGCTACCTGACCAATTCCATGCGCGAGACCTTTGAGCTGCCGGGCACGCCGGTGCGCATCACCCTGCGCGAGAAGGCCAATCCCTTCGCGCACAAGCGCAAGCGGCCGTCGTGAGCGACGGCGCCGGCGAGGCGATGGCGCAGGGCACGGCGCCAGTCCGGCGCGGCGCGGTCGCCTTCATCTTCGTCACCATCCTGCTCGACATGCTCGCGCTCGGCGTGATCATGCCGATCCTGCCGAAGCTGATCGAGAGCTTCGTCGACAACGACACCGCGCATGCGGCCCGCATCTTCGGCCTGTTCGGCACCGCCTGGGCGCTGATGCAGTTCGTGTTCTCGCCGGTGCTCGGCGCGTTGTCGGATCGCTTCGGACGGCGGCCGGTGGTGCTGCTGTCGAATTTCGGGCTCGCCGCCGACTATGTGCTGATGGCGCTCGCGCCGTCGCTGCTCTGGTTGTTCATCGGCCGGGTGATCTCGGGCATCACTTCGGCGAGCATTTCCACCGCCTTTGCCTATATCGCCGACATCACGCCGCCGGAGCGGCGCGCGGCGATTTTCGGCCGGATCGGTGCTGCCTTCGGGGCCGGCTTCGTCCTGGGCCCGGCGCTCGGTGGTTTGCTCGGCGATATCGATCCGCATCTGCCGTTCTGGGCGTCGGCGGCTTTGAGCTTCGCCAATGCGCTGTATGGGCTCTTCGTCCTGCCGGAATCGCTGGCGCCGGAGCGGCGCGCGCCGTTCCGCTGGACCAGCGCCAATCCGGTCGGAGCGCTGCACTTGCTGCGGTCCAACGCGGCGCTGGCCGCGTTATCCATCGTCAACTTTATCGCACAAGTCGCGCATGTCGTGCTGCCCTCGACCTTCGTGCTCTATGCGACCTATCGCTACGGCTGGGATTCCAAGACCGTGGGTCTGACGCTCGCGATGGTCGGCATCTGCGCCATGGTGGTGCAGGGGCTCGCGATCGGCCCGATCGTGCGCGTGCTCGGCGAGAAGAATACGCTGGTGCTCGGTCTGTGCTGTGGCGCGATCGGCTTCGTGATCTTCGGCGCCGCGCCGACCGGGCCGCTGTTCTGGATCGGCATTCCCGTGATGTCGCTGTGGGGCATCTCGGGGGCCGCCATGCAATCCTTGATGACGCGGCTGGTCGCGCCGGATCAGCAGGGCCAGTTGCAGGGCGCGACCGCGAGCGTGCAGAGCGTGTCGCAGCTCGTCGGGCCGTTCCTGTTCACGCTGACGTTTTCCTATTTCATCGGCGCCAGCGCGCCGTGGCATCTGCCCGGCGCGCCATTCCTGCTCGCGGCGGTGCTGATGGTGCTATGCGTGGCGATCGCGATGCGGACGCTGGCTGCGACGAAGACGGTCTCGTAGGGTGGGCAAAGCGAGCCTGCCCACCGTTTCTTTCAATCGCGGAGAGATGGTGGGCACGGCGCTCACGCGCCTTTGCCCACCCTACGATATCGCGCTTATTTCTTCACCAGCGGGCACTCGCTGTCCTTGAGCGGCTTGGCCGCGTCTTCGGCCGAAATGGTCGAGACCAGCTTGTAATAGTCCCACGGTCCCTTCGACTCCTCGGGCTTCTTCACCTCGAACAGATAGGCCGGAATGATGCGGCGGCCGTCCTCGCGGAGCGGGCCCTTGCCGAACAGCGGATCGTCGGTCGGGATTTCCTTCATCTTGGCGACGACCTTGGCGCCGTCATGCGGATTGCCGCCGAGAGCCTCGAGTGCCTTCAGGTAATGCAGGATGGCCGCGTAGTTGCCGGCCTGAGTCATCGACGGCATCGCCTTGTTGGTCACCTTCTCCTGGAAGCGCTTCGAGAAGGCGCGGGTGCCTTCGTTAAGGTCCCAGTAGAAGGATTCGGTGAAGGTGAGGCCGTGCGCGGTCTTGAGGCCAAGCGAGTGGACGTCGTTGATGAAGAGCAGGAGCGCGGCGAGTTTCTGGCCGCCCTCGACGATGCCGAACTCGGCCGCCTGCTTGATCGAGTTGGTGGTATCGCCGCCCGCATTGGCAAGACCGACGATCTTGGCCTTTGAGTTTTGCGCCTGCAGCAGGAAGGACGAGAAGTCGGACGTGTTGAGCGGATGCTTGACGCCGCCGAGCACCTTGCCGCCGTTCGCGGTGACGACCGCGCTGGTGTCACGTTCGAGCGCGGCACCGAAAGCATAATCCGCGGTCAGGAAGAACCAGCTGTCGCCGCCGGCCTTGGTCAGCGCCTTGCCGGTGCCGTTGGCGAGCATGTAGGTGTCGTAGGTGTAGGAGATGGTGTTGGCGTTGCAGGCCTTGCCGGTGAGGTCGGCGCTGGCGCCGCCATTGTTGAGCAGGACTGCGTTCTTTTCCTTGGCGACGTTGCTGACGGCCAGCGCGACGCCGGAGTTCGGCGTGTCGGCGATCACGTCGACTTTCTGGGTATCGATCCACTGCCGCGCGATGTTGACGCCGACGTCAGGCTTGTTCTGGTGGTCGCCGCTGATGACCTCGATCTTCCAGCCCTTGGCGGCCAGACCGGAATCCTCGACCGCCATCTTGACGGCCACCACGGCGTTGGGCCCGCCGATGTCGGCGTAGAGGCTGGACATGTCGTTGAGCACGCCGATCGTGACGGTCTTGTCCTGGGCGTAGGCGGATGATGCGAAACCGAAAGCAGCGCAGGCAAGAAGAGCCGCGGAGCGGCGCGCGAACGTCGTCGTCATAAAGGGTTTCCTCCATTGTCAAATATGCGGACGGCTCTCTTGCGGAGCCTTGTTCCGGCTGATCGCTCTACCGTGTCCCACGGTCTGCGGCAATGCGCCTAAAGCCGGATGACGCTGCGGCGTAGCGTCATCCGTCGGTTAACTTTTGGGTAAAATGCGTCGAGACGCTATTTCAGCGCGTCCGAGGTCAGCTTGAATTTCTGGATGCGCTTACCGGTATCGACCTCGGCGGTATAGACGTTACCCTTGGCGTCGACCGCCATCGCATGCACCCAGTGGAACTGCCCGGCATTGCGGCCGTTGTGGCCGAAGCCGCCGACCACGCTGCCGTCGTCGCGCTTGATTATCCGGATCTCGTTGTTTTCGCCGTCGGCGCTGAGCAAATAGGTCTGCTTCGGATCGGGCCAGATCGCGAGGTCCCACACCGCGCCGTTGCCAAGGGTGTTCCTCTCGAAGAAGAACTCCTTCACGAAGGTGCCATCCTTTTTGAACACCTGGATGCGATTGTTGATGCGGTCGCAGACGTAGACGAGACCGTCATTGGCGAGCTTCACGCAGTGGACGGGATTTCCGAATTGCTGGGAGACGGGCGCCTTGGGATCGTACGCCGCCTGCTTGCTGTCGTCGGGCTTGTTGCCGTAGGCGCCCCAGTGCCGCTTGTAGGCGAGCGTCGTCGCATCGAACACGATGACGCGGCGGTTGCCGTAGCCGTCGGCGACGTATATTTCGTTCGCCTCCTTGTCGATCGCGGTTTCAGCGGGCTTGCCGAGCTGCGTGGTGTCGTTGCTGCCGAGGCTCGGCGCGATCTTGCCGATCTGGGCGACGAACTTGCCGTCGAGCGTGAACTTCAAGATGGCGTTGTCGTTGTCGGCGTTGCCGCCGACCCAGACGAAGCCGCGCTCGTCGATCTCGATGCCGTGCTCGCGGCCGACCCATTCATAGCCTTCGCCGGGACCGCCCCAGGACCGCAGCAGATTGCCGTCGGTGTCGAATTCGAGCACGGGAGGCGCCGACACGCAGCACTTCGAGCGCGGTGGGTTGAGGCTCGCGCCCTTCTCGTCATCGGTGAGCGAGCGCGGACGATGGATCACCCAGATATGGCCCTGCCAGTCGACGGTGATGCCGCCGACCTGACCGAGGATCCAGTTATTCGGCAGCTGTTTTGGCCAGGAGGCATCGACCGCGAAGGTCGGGACGTCGCCCGCAGTCGCCCTGCCTGGAAGCACGAACGCGATGGCTGCAATCAGGATGGAGAAGGCGTGAGAGACTCGTACGAGCGCACGGCCGAGCCTTGTACGACCAAGCCTTGTACAGACAAGCCCTACGCGATCATGCCACGGCGCCATGGCAACCTCCCTTTTTTGGCTTGCGGCTTGCTGCCGCTTGAGCGCGGGCAGTCAATCGCGGGGAGGCACGCGAGTCAATCAGGCCGGCGAACGGAAGCTCATCAAGGCGCGCGTCTTGTAGTCGTAGAACTTGCCGGTTTCGGTCCAGTCAGGCGCGCACATCGGCACGATGAATTCGGCGACCTGTTCGGGCGTGTCGAGCGTCGCCGGATCTTCGCCCGGCATCAACGTGGCGCGCATGCGGGTGCGGATCGGGCCCGGGTTGAACAGATTGACACGGAGCGGCGTATTCGCGGTTTCCTGCGCCCAGGCGCGGGCCAGCGTTTCCAGCGCGGCCTTGGAGGCGGCGTAGGGGCTGACATAGGCGGTGGCCTTGTTGGCGGCGCCCGAGGTGATGAACACGGCCCGGCCGGCATCGGACTGCTTCAGCAGTGGTTCCATGCAGCGGATCAGCTGGAAGTTCGCGGAGACGTTGACCGCCATCACGTCGGTGAAAGCTTTCAGTTCGATGTGGCCGACCGGCGAGGAGGGGCCGAGCACGCCGGCATTGCCGACGAGGATGTCGAGCTTGCCATAGCGTTCGTGCAGGCCGGCGCCAAGCCGCGCGATGCCGTCGGAATCGGTGAGGTTGAGCGGCACCAGCGTGGCGCTGCCGCCGTCTTTCCGGATCTCGTCATCGAGCTCTTCCAGCCCGCCCTGCGTGCGCGCGACAGCGACGATATGCGCGCCGGCTTTGGCCAGCGCCCTGGCCGTGGCGAAGCCGATGCCGCGCGAGGCGCCGGTGACGAGAGCGATGCGATTGGCGAGGGGTTTTGTCATGTCCGTGTATCCACGTCTTCGCGGCGGGTTTTACAGACATGGATAACCGGGACAAGCCCGGCATGACAGAATTATTGCCTTTGAGCTTTAGCTGTCGCCGCCCAGCTGCATATTGTCGTTGTTAGTCCCGTTTCCCGAGCCGTCGGGTGTGACCTTCGTACCCTGCCTGAATGCAAAGACGATGAAGCCGACCAAAAGCCCTCCGCAGAGAATGGCGATGGCCAGTTGCATCGTCGCGGTCTTTCGTCAGCTCGCCTCGGCCAGCAGCGACAGCTGCCGCGGCTGCTGCTCGGTCTGGGTCTGGTCGGTGAGGTGGGTCGGATACGCCCCGGTGAAGCAATGATCCGAGAATTTCGGATTGGCGGGGTCGCGGCCGGGCTCGCCCATGGCGCGGTACATGCCGTCGATCGACAGGAAGGCGAGCGAGTCGGCGCCGATGATCTCGCGCATCTCCTCCAGCGAATGCGTCGCCGCCAGAAGGCCGCCGCGATCCGGCAGGTCGATGCCGTAATAATCGGGATAGAGGATCGGCGGCGAGGCGAGGCGGAAATGCACTTCCTTGGCGCCCGCATCGCGCATCATGCGCACGATCTTCTTCGAGGTGGTGCCGCGCACCAGCGAGTCGTCGATCAGGATGATGCGCTTGCCTTCGATCGCGGCGCGGTTGGCCGAATGCTTCATGCGCACGCCGGACTCGCGGATCGCCTGCGTCGGCTGGATGAAGGTGCGGCCGACATAGTGGTTGCGGATGATGCCGAGCTCGAACGGCACGCCGGAATGCTGGCTGTAGCCGACCGCGGCGGGCACGCCGGAATCCGGCACCGGCACGACGACGTCGATCGGCACATGGCTCTCGCGCGCGAGCTGCGCACCAAAGGCCTTGCGCACTTCGTAGACCGAGCGGCCGTGAACGATGGAGTCCGGACGGGAGAAATAGATGTATTCGAAGATGCAGGGGCGCGGCGCCATCGGCGGGAACGGCTTGTGGATGTCCTGGCCGTTCTCGTCGAACACGATGACTTCGCCGGGCTCGATGTCGCGAATGAAGCGCGCGCCGATGATGTCGAGCGCGCAGGTCTCCGAGGTCAGGATCGGGCAACCGTCGAGCTCGCCGAGCACCAGCGGGCGGATGCCGCGTGGATCGCGCGCGCCGACCAGTTTCTTGTTGGTCAGCGAAACCAGCGCATAGGCGCCTTCGATCTCACGCAGGGCGTCGATGTAGCGCTCGATGAAGCGGCTGCGCCTGGAGCGCGCGACCAGATGCAGGATCACCTCGGTGTCGGTGGTCGACTGCATCATCGCGCCGTTCTTCACGAGCTCGCGGCGCAGCGTCAGGCCGTTGGTGAGGTTGCCGTTGTGGGCGACCGCAAGGCCGCCGGCATTGAGCTCGGCGAACAGCGGCTGCACGTTGCGCAGGATGGTGGCGCCGGTGGTGGAGTAGCGGACATGGCCGACGGCCATATTGCCGGGCAGGCGGTCGATCACCTCGCGGCGGGAGAAGGTGTCGCCGACGAGTCCGAGGCGGCGTTCCGAGTGAAAGCGGCTGCCGTCGTAGGAGACGATGCCGGCGGCTTCCTGGCCGCGATGCTGGAGGGCGTGGAGGCCGAGCGCGGTGATGGCGGCGGCGTCAGGGTGGCCATAAATGCCGAAGACGCCGCATTCCTCGCGGAGCGTATCGCCCTCCAGGTCGTCCTGAAGCTCTAGCGCGGCCGGGCCGAGATCACGTTGGGCGTCCTGGTCAGGGTGTCGCATCTCGTCCGCGCCTCTCTTTAGGGCCTAATCAACGCGCCGCAGGTTTCTCGATCAGCTTCTTGAGGCTGTCACGAGCAGGTTTACTGTATCCGTCGCCACTGCCCGAAGGCTGCTGCTCGGAATCAGCTTGATCATCATCTGGTTTGTTTTTCTTGAATCTCTTCAAGATGGTGTTCTCGGGGTCGTCAGGCAAGAGGGCCATCAGCCAATCGCCGGTTCCCTGGAGCACCACGCGGGATTTTGCCCCCGTGACCCAGTCCGGACGCTGCTTGTCCGGCACCAGCCAGGTGAAGAACAGGAACGCGACCACGACGATCAAAAGCCCGCGAGCGAGGCCAAACAGGAAGCCCAGGGTGCGGTCCAGCGCGCCGATGCGCGAATCCAGGATCATGTCGGAGATCCGGACCGTGATCACGGAGACCACGACCAGGGTGCCCACGAACACGCCGGCGACCACGACGACGCTCGCGACCGTGTCGTTGTTGAAATAGGTCTTTGCGGTCGGCAGCAGCTTCGAGAACGAGTACAGCGTCACGATCGCCGCAGCGCCCCAGGCCGCGATCGACAGGATTTCACGCATGAAGCCGCGGACCATGGCGAGCAGGCCCGAGATCAGCATCACACCGAGCAGGATCAGGTCGAGGAGTGTTACTGGCATCGGCTGGTCGGGTCCGCTCGTACTTCAAGGTGCTCAGCGAATCGGTGTTTGGCCGTGGCCTTAAGTGAGGGCCAGACGGCGTTCCCGGCAAGGCCGCAACCACGCAATCCCATGCTGCTTTTGTGACGGCTGTATAGCGGCGGGGGCGGAGGACGTCACCTCCACCTAACCCTCTCCACGGCGGAATCTTGCCGGTGTGGCATTTTTCTCCGCCGGCGGGCTCTGTTCGCCGCGGCGAGAGCCCCGGGCCGCGATCTCGGCCACCAGCGTCGTCAGGCTGTTGATCGCGTTCAGGGACAGTCCGGCGTCGCCGCCAGCATCGCCGCCCCGGGCCGATTCGGGCAGCACGGCGCGCTTGAAGCCGAGCTTGACCGCTTCCTTGAGCCGGGCCGGGGTCTGCGCCACCGGGCGGATGACGCCGGAGAGCGAAATCTCGCCGAAATAGACCGCATCGGTGGGTAACTGCGCATTAACCAGGGATGAAACCAGTGCGGCCGCGGCGGCCATATCGGCCGCCGGCTCGTGGATGCGCAGGCCGCCCGCGACGTTCAGATAGACGTCGTGGCCGGACAGCTTGACCCCGCAATGGGCCTCCAGCACCGCCAGCACCATGGAGAGCCTGCTCTGATCCCAGCCGACCACGGCCCGGCGCGGGGTGCCGAGCGAGGTCGGGGCCACCAAGGCCTGCAATTCGACCAGAACGGGCCTCGTGCCCTCGATGCCCGCGAAGACTGCGGTGCCCGGCGTGCCCAGATCGCGCTCGGACAGGAACAGTTCGGACGGATTGGTGACCTCGCGCAGGCCAAGGCCGGTCATCTCGAACACGCCGATCTCGTCGGTCGGGCCGAAGCGGTTCTTCACGGCGCGCAGGATGCGGAATTGCTGCGAACCTTCGCCCTCGAAGGACAGCACCGCATCGACCATGTGCTCGACCACGCGGGGGCCGGCGATCTGGCCGTCCTTGGTGACATGGCCGACCAGGATGATGGCCGCGCCGGTCTTCTTGGCGAAACGAATGAGCGCCTGCGCCGAGGCGCGCACCTGGGTGACCGTGCCGGGCGCGGATTCCACCGTGTCAGTCCACATGGTCTGGATCGAATCGATCACGATCAGCCGCGGCACCGCGCCTTCCGACAGCGTCGAGACGATGTCCTCGACCGAGGTCTCGGCCGCAAGCTGCACCGGCGCGTCCGACAGCCCGAGGCGCTCGGCGCGCAGGCGCACCTGGGCGACCGCCTCTTCGCCGGAGATGTAGACGATGCGGTGGCCGGCGCGCGCCATCATGCTGGTGGCCTGCGTCAGCAGCGTCGACTTGCCGATGCCGGGATCGCCGCCGACCAGCAGCACCGAGCCGCGGACGAAGCCGCCACCGGTGACGCGGTCGAGCTCGGTCATGCCCGAGGACAGGCGAGGAGCGTCCTGGGTCTTCCCCGACAGGCTCTCCAGCGCAAACGTCCGTCCCTTGCGCTTGGAGCGGATCGAGACCGGCACGCTGCCGGACGTATCCTCCTCGGCAAGGGTGTTCCACTCGCCGCAGGATTCGCACTTGCCCTGCCAGCGGTTATAGGCCGCGCCGCAGTTCTGGCAGACGAAGGAAAGCGTGTTCTTGGCCATGGGGACAGCGAGTCGTGGGTTTCAGGTTTGCTGATAGCACGGAATGACGGGTGGAGACGGCGATCGCCAGCATCCCCATTAGCCCAATTCAGCGCAGCCGATACACCCTTTGTTAGCTCTACGCCGCCGCGCCGCTCCGGACTTTGCCAAATGTTAGCGGACGCGGGTCCAGGTTCGAAACCAATACGGGATGGCGAAACGAATGACGGTAGTCTTGCGGATAATGCTCGCTGTGGGCATGGCCTGCGGCTTTCTTATGCCGGTTGGCGGCGCCGTTGCGGCCGACGCCGGGCGTCTCAATATCGTTTTCGTCAACCCCGGCAAGACCGGCGAGGTCTACTGGGACATGGTCGCGCAGACCATGCAGGCCGCGGGCCGCAAGCTCGACGCGCATGTCGAGGTGCTGACCAGCGAGCGGAACTACCGCACCATGCAGGAGCTTGGCTTCGGCGTGGTGGCACGCGCCGACAAGCCGGACTTCCTCATCCTGTCGAACGAGGAATCCGCCGCCGTTCCCATCCTGGAGGCGGCCGAGGCCGCCGGGGTCAAGACGCTGCTGCTCTCGAACCCGCTGATCGGTGACGACGCCGCGCGCCTCGGACCGCCCCGGCAAAAGCTCAAGACCTGGCTCGGTGACATCACGACGGATCTCCAGACCGCGGGCGCGAGGATGGCCAATGCCCTGATCAGCGCGGCGCGCGCCGAGAAATGGCAGAGTCCGGACGGCAAGATCCACATTCTCGGCATCGGTGGCGACGAGATCACGCCGGCCTCGATCGCCCGCAACGCCGGTCTCAAGCTCGCGGTGGAGGCCGCGCCCGATGTGGTGGTGGACCGGATGCTGTTCGCCAACTGGACCCAGTCGGAGGCAGAGCAGGTCACCAGGAATTATCTGAGCTGGGCCGCGCGCAAGGAAATCCGGCCTGCCGGCATCTGGGCCGGAAACGATCCGATGGCGCTTGGCGCGCTTCGCGCGGTGGTCGCTGCCGGCCTCACGCCCGGCCGAAACATCCAGCTGGTTGGCCTCAACTGGTCGGAGGACGCGCTGCGCGAGATCAAGGCGGGCCGTCTGCTCATGACCGATGGCGGACATTTCCTGCTCGGCGGCTGGTCGATCGTCCTCCTGCGCGACTACGCCGACGGCTGCGATTTCGCGGCCGCATCGCCCCGCGTCGAGGCCAAGACGTCGGCGATCACGCGCGACAATCTCGCTGCGGTCGGAGACCTCATCAAGACGCGCGCCTTCGATCGGATCGATTTCGCGCGCTTCAGGGCGAGGGCAGGGCGCTGCGGCCAGTACGATTTCTCCATCGATGCGCTCATCTCTTCGCTGACGCTTCCGGAAGGCGCTGCCGACTGATGCGAAACGGTGACGACATGACCGACCCGGATCGCAAGCAGCAAGCGGCGGCGCCGTCGCGCTCGCGCTCGGTGGTCCGCGCGATGCTCTGGGCCACCGTGCCGGTGCTGCTCGTGGTGCAGCTGCTCGCCTCCGCCGGCGTCGAGGCATCGAGCTTCTGGTCGCAGATCAGGCAGCTCGACGCGCGCATTGCCCGCACGGCCGAGAGCCGCGCCGAGCTGATCGCCGAGCCGCTCTGGAAGATGCGCTACGATCAGGTCACGAGCGTGCTCAACGAGATCATGCACGACGAGACCATTGCCGCGGCGGCCGTTTATGACGACACCGGCGTCGCGATCGCGCGGGTGGTGGCGCGGCCGGCGGACCAGGCGGTATCGGAAGTCTCGCGTCCGATCCGCTACAGCAACGGCAACATCGCCGTGCAGGCCGGCCGTATCGCGATCGCCTATTCCTATGCGACGGTCTACGCGGACACGGGCGGCCGGCTAATGTTGCTGCTGGTGGTCGGCCTGCTCGCAACATTTGCCACCCTGATCGCGATGCGGATCTCGGCCAACATCTTCATCGGCAGGCCGCTCACCGCAATCATGTCGGCGATCCAGCGCAGCAAGCAGGACGGGCGAGCCTATCCGGCCGACATCAAATCGACGAACGAGTTCGGCCAGCTCGCGCGTGCCTTCAACGCCATGCAGCACACGACGTCCGGGGCGCTCGATCGGCTCGGCCACATGGCCGCGCACGATCCGCTCACGGGCCTGCCCAACCGTCGCTCGCTGTCCGAGCATCTGGTGACCCTGAGCGGCGATGCCGGCTCGCCGGACTCGCTGATCGCCTTCTGCTTCATCGATCTCGACGACTTCAAGGGCATCAACGACACCTTCGGCCACGACGCCGGCGACAAGTTCCTGGTGCACATCTCCGAGCGCCTTGGCGATGCGGTCGAACCGCAGGATTGGGTCGCCCGGCTCGGCGGCGACGAATTCGTCGTCATCCGCCCCGAGGTCAGCAATGAAGCGACCGCTCAGGCATTCGCACGCCAGCTGTTAGATGCGATTTCCGAGCCGATCCGGCTGCACGACAAGCAGGTCGTGCCGCGCGCCAGCATCGGCCTTGCCGTGCGCCGCGCCGGCGATCCCGAGCTGTCGCATTTGCCGGCGCTCGCCGACATCGCGCTCTACCATGCCAAGAGCAAGGCGCCCGGCACGGTCGCCGTGCTCGACGAAGCGCTTCAGCGCGACTACCGCCGCCGCCGGGATCTCGAGCTCGCCATTCCCACAGGCTTCGCCGAGGGGCAGTTCGAGGTCTGGTATCAAAGCCAGGTCGACCTCGAGAGCCAGGCCGTTGTCGGCCTCGAGGCGCTGATCCGCTGGCGCCATCCCGAGCTTGGCTTGATCGGTCCCGGCGAATTCCTGCCGCTGATCGAGCGCAGCGGCAACAATGCGCGGCTGACGCGCTACGTGCTGACCGATGCCTGTCGCGCGCTGCAGCGACTGGCGTCCGCCGGCAGGTCGCAGATCCGGATCGCGATCAATCTGCCGCCGTCCGAGCTCGCCGACCATTCGCTCGCTGCCGAGCTGCGCGCGACCTGTGCGCGTTTCAGCGTTGCGGCCTCATCGCTGGAGCTCGAGATCACCGAGGGCTCGCTGATCAACAACATCGCCAGCGCCTCCGAGACGCTGCACCGCCTGCGGCGCCTGGGCGCAACGATTGCGCTCGACGATTTCGGCACGGGCTACAGCTCGCTCGCACATCTCAGGCGGTTCCCGCTCGACAAGGTCAAGATCGACAAGGCCTTCATCAGCGAGATCCCTGACAGCGCGGAAGACAAGGCGATCGTCGGCGTCATCGCCTCGCTCGCCGGCACGCTGGGGCTGACGCTCGTCGCGGAAGGCATCGAGCGGCCCGAGCAGGCCGACGCCATGCGCGAGATGGGCGTGATGCTCGGGCAAGGGTATCACTACCATCGGCCACAGCCGCTCGACGCCGTACTGCAATGGCTCGAAAAGCAGGCGGTGCCCACTGAGACGAGCCGCGTGCTCGCCGACAGCCCCTCGATCGCGCCCGAATTCGCCGCCTGAGCGCGATTAGGGCTGCGTTGCGTTCCAGAGCATGGAGAGCCCGGCCGCGATCATGATCGCGTCCATCACCAGGCGGAACATCTCCGGCTTGAGATGCAGCACGAAGCGTTTTGCGATGAAGGCGCCCGACATCAGCGAGGAGCCCGCAACCAGCCCCTTGATGAAGACGTCCTGCGTCAGCGCGCCGAAACGTTCGAAGGTCACGGACTTCGCGAAGTAGAGGCCGAGTGAGGAAGCCGCCTCGGTGGCGAGGAAGGCGCCCTTCGACAGGCCGTAGAACAGGAACAGCGGCACGCTGAGCGGGCCGGTCGAGACCACGATGCCGGTGAGATAGCCGATGACCGCGCCGCCGATCGCGAGGTGCCAAAGATTGGCCTTGAGGTCGTGCCGCGCCAGCCAGTGCCGCACCGGCACCATCGTGATCAGGAAGATGCCGATGGCGAGATCGACGGCGTGCGAGGGGAGCGCGAGCAGCGTGCGTGCGCCCAGCACGGCGGCCGGAATGCCCGTCACCGAATAGGCCGCGCAGGCCCGCCAGTCGACCTCGCGCCACCAGGCCAGGATCCGGGAGAAATTCGCCATGACGGAGGCGACCGCCATGATCGGCACCGCTTCCTTCGGCCCATAGGCATAAACCAGCACCGGCATCAGCATGATCGACGACCCCGTGCCGACGATGCCTGAGACGGTGCCGGCGATCAGGCCGACGATGAGGACGAAGAGAAAGGCCAAGGTGCTCTCCACGAATCGGGAGAGTTTAGCCGTGGCCGGCGATGCGGGCGATCCATTCCGGGCGAGGGAACCGATCGCTCAGCGCGTGCGGTCCGGGCAGGCCGTCAGCCTTGCTCATCCATGACGCGCAGCTTCTCGACGCGGCGGCGAAAGTCCTCGTCCGTCGAGAACTCGGCGGAGAGATAGGACGAGACCAGATCCACGGCGAGCCAGGCGCCGACGATCTGCGCGCCGATGCACATGACGTTGACGTCGTCATGCTCGACGCTCTGATGGGCGGAATGAACGTCGTGGCAGACCGCGGCGCGGATGCCCTTCATCTTATTGGCCGCGATCGAGGCGCCGACGCCGGTGCCGCACACCATGATGCCGCGTGCGGCTTCGCCCGACGTCACCTTCTGAGCCACGGCCCGCGCGATGTCGGGGAAGTCCACCGGCTTGTCGTCATGGGAGCCGACGTCGACGATGTCGTGGCCGAGGCTGCGGATGTGATCGATAACGGTCTGCTTGAGCGGCCAGCCGGCGTGGTCGGATCCGATGACGAGACGCATGTGATGTCCTTCTTGATTTTACATTGGCCGTGACAGCCGCTTCGCGGCTGTCACGATTTTCCCTGGTTTCAGCTGCGCATGTCGGGCGGCAGCTCGACCCCGTGGAATTTCTTGTAGATCGCGTTGAGCTTGCCGTTCTTGACGTTCTCGGTGATCCAGGCGTTGAGCTTGTCCATCAGGCGCTGCTCACCCTTCTTCAGGCCGATCGCGAGGTCGAAGGTCGCCAGCGGAATCCGGGACTCGAACACACGCGACGGGTTCTTCACCCCGATCTGGTTGATGATCGTCGCCGACGAGGCGACGCAGTCGACCTGGCCGGAGACGGCCGCCGTCACCATCGTGGCGTCGTCGTCGTAGCGCGAGATCTTGAGATCCTTGTCCTTCATGTTGGACAGGGTGGTGTCCTGCGTGGTGCCGCGGGAGACGCCGATCGGCTTGTCCTTCAGGTCGGGCCAGTCCTTGACGGTCGAGGATTTCAGGCAGCCGACATCGGATTGCAGCGTCGCATAGCGCTTGGTGAAGTCGATGACCTTGGCACGATCGGGCGTCACCGACAGGGTCGAGATGATGATGTCGGCCTTGCCGGTCAGGACGTTAGGGATGCGGGTCGCGCCGGTGGTCTGGATGAATTCGAGCTCGAGCCCCCAATCCTTGGCGAGCAGTTGCGCCACTTCGACGTCGGAGCCGGTCGGCTTCATGCTGCTGTCCATCATGCCCGAGGGCGGAATGGCGACGTCCGTCGAAATGCGGATCTTCTTGGCCTGCGTGATGTCGTCGAGCAGGTCGGCCGACGCCGGCGTGGCTGATATCATGACGAGGCCGAACAGCGCGGTGGCGGTCCCCAGCAGTGTCTTGTTTGTCATCCTTGGTTCTCCTCTCCTGTTATGATTTTAAGTTTCCAGTGCCCACGAATTGCGTGAGTTCGGGCGTCGCCGGCGACGTCAGGATCGAGGCGGGGCCGGTCTCGTGGACCTTGCCGCGA
The DNA here is from genome assembly GCF_059512345.1 of Bradyrhizobium sp. Unk1. Taxonomy (NCBI): domain Bacteria; kingdom Pseudomonadati; phylum Pseudomonadota; class Alphaproteobacteria; order Hyphomicrobiales; family Nitrobacteraceae; genus Bradyrhizobium; species Bradyrhizobium sp. Unk1. Next base: position 42,459 of record NZ_JCAMOP010000013.1, on the reverse strand, counting down.
TGCATGAAGACGATCCGGTCGGCGATGCCTTTGGCAAAGCCCATCTCGTGGGTGACCATCACCATGGTCATGCCGTCCGCCGCGAGTTGCTCGATCACCTTCAGCACCTCGGCGGTAAGCTCGGGGTCGAGCGCGGAGGTGACCTCGTCGAACAGCATCACTTTCGGCTGCATCGCGAGCGAGCGGGCGATGGCCGCGCGCTGCTGCTGTCCGCCGGAGAGCTGCTCGGGATAGGCGTGCAGCTTCTCCTCTAACCCGACCTGCGCGAGCACTTTTCGGGCGAGGTCCCTGGCTTGCGAGGTGGCCATGCCCTTCACGGCGCAGGGGGCGAGCGTGATGTTCTGTTCGATCGTGAGGTGAGGAAACAGATTGTAGCTCTGGAACACGATGCCGACGTCCTGGCGCAGCGCGCGCAGATCGACATCGGGACGATCGACGCGATGCCCGCACACCACGATCTCGCCGCCGTCGACCTTCTCGAAGCGGTCGATGCAGCGCAGCGCCGTGCTCTTGCCGGAGCCGGAGCGGCCGATCAGCGCCAGCACCTCGCCGCGCTCGACGGCAAAGGAGACGCCATCGAGCACCCGGAGCGGGCCAAAGCTCTTCTGCACGTCGCGAAGCGACACGATCGGTTCGGAGGAGGAGGGGTTTTGCTGCATGTCAGGCTGGTGCGAGGTTGGACCTGCCACGCCCCATCCGCCGTTCCAGCTTCTGGCTGAACAGGGACAGGGGATAGCACATGGCGAAATAGACGACGGCGATGATCGCGTAGATGGCGAACGGCTCGAACAGCGAGTTGTTGACGATCTGGCCCGACCGCATCAGCTCCACGAAGCCGACCACGGAGGCCAGCGAGGTGTTCTTGATGATCTGCACCATGAAGCCGACGGTCGGCGGCGTCGCGATGCGGATCGCCTGCGGCAGGATCACCTTCATCATGCGCTGGGTGCGGCTCAGCGCGAGGCCTTCGGCGGCCTCCCATTGCGGCTTCGGCACCGACTGGATGCAGCCGCGCCAGATCTCGCCGAGATAGGCCGAGACATAGAGTGTGAGCGAAGCGCCGGCGGCAGCTAACGCCGAGACCTTGAGGCCGATCGCCGCGAGGCCGAAATAGCCGAGGAACAGGATGACGAGGAGCGGAGTTCCCTGGATCAGCTGGACATAGACGCCGCTGGCGATCCGCACCGATTTGAGTGGCGAGATGCGCGCCAGCGCGATCACAAAGCCGACGATGCCGCCGCCGATCAGCGCGATCACGGACAGGCCAATCGTCCACAGCGCGCCCTGACCGAGGAACATCAGATGATTGATGTTGAGATGTCCGCCCATGGTCATCTCACAACGGTGTGCCGAGCCGGCGCCGGCGCGGAAACAGCACGAGGCCGAGGCCCCAGAAGCCCGCGCGCATCACCAGCGACAGGATGACGTAGAGCACGGCGACGATGATGTAAGTCTCGAACGCGCGATAGGTGTCCGACTGGATGTAGTTGGCGACGGCGGTGAGTTCCTCCGCCGAGATCTGCGAGCAGACCGAGGAGGCCAGCATCAACAGCACGAACTGGCTGGTCAGCGCCGGATAGACCTTCTCGATCGCCGGCAGCAGGATGATGTGCCAGTAGATTTGCAGTCGCGACAGCGCCAGCCCTTCGGCGGCCTCGATCTGTCCGCGCGGGATCGCTTCGAAGCCGGCGCGCATGATCTCGGCGGTGTAGGCGCCGACATTGATCGTCAGCGCGGCCACGGCCACCGTGAAGGCGGAGAATTTCAGCCCCAGGCTGGCGAGGCCGAAATAGACCAGAAAGATCTGGACCAGCAGAGGCGTGTTGCGGATGGTCTCGACATAGACTTTGCAGGCGCCCGCGATCAGCGGGCTCCGTGCCCCGCGGCCGACGGCTGCGAGCGTGCCGAACAGGGCGCCGAGCACCGTCGCGAAGGCCGCCAACTCCAGCGTCAGCGCCGCGCCGGCCAGAAAATTCGGCCAACGCTCCAGCACCGCGGGAAAGTCGAGTTGGAGGCTCATCGTATCGGCTTCAGCCCGTCACCTGGTTGGTCATGCGGTCATAGACGCGGAACAGCGCCTGGTTACCGTTGCTGCCTTCGCCATGCGCGCGTGCGTCCACGTACTGGCTGGTGACGAGCGCGGTTCCGGGCAACGGCACGCTCAGCGCCTGTGCGTGCTCCTGCACCAGGCGGAGGTCCTTGAGCTGGAGATCGATCCGGAAGCCGGCGGAGACGTCGCCCGCGATCATTGCGGGGCCGAGCTTGTCGAGCATCCAGGAGGCGGCGGAGCCACCGAGCAGAACGCGACGCAGCAGATTGAGATCGATGCCAGACGCGCGCCCGAGCGCGAGCGCCTCGCAGATCGCCTGGATGTTGATACCGCAGATCAGCTGATTGCAGAGCTTGACGGTTTGCCCCGCACCGGCCGCGCCGACATGCGTGATGGTCGTGCCCATTGCGCGGAAGAACGGCTCGGCCTGCGCGAAGGCCGCCGCATCGCCGCCGGCCATGATCGAGAGCGCAGCGTTCTTGGCGCCCACGGGCCCGCCAGAGACCGGCGCGTCGATGAAGCTGACGCCGACCTTTTGCAGGTCGGCATGGATGCGGCGGACGGCGACCGGCGAGATCGTGCTCATGTCGACGATCAGCTGGCCGGGCGGGGGAGACTTCAGGAGACCGTGCTCGCCGTAAACGGTCGCCTCGACGTGGGGCGTATCGGGCAGCATGGTGATGACGATCTCAGCGCCTTGCGCGGCGTCGGCGGGGCTGTTGGCGCCGGCCGCGCCTTCCTTGACGCTGTCGGCCAAGGCGGCTTCGTTGAGATCGAAGACGCGAACCGCATGCCCGGCCACCAGGAGGTTGCGCACCATCTCGCGGCCCATCGTGCCGATGCCGATGAAGCCGACATTGCCCTTGTCGTTCCGTCCCATGTCAGTCGTCCGTTTCTTGGTTGATTGGTTTCTTGCTTGTTGGCTGCCGCGATCAGCCTGAGGCGCTGGTCCTGTCGATGTCCCCGACGACGGCGCGCCTGCGATATTCGTCGCCGATGGCAAAATGCTTGCGCAGCGTCGCATCCGCTCGCTCGGGGTCGCGCGCGATGATCGCGTCGAAGATGCGCCGGTGGTCGTCGATCAGGTACGTCTTCATCGACGGGAAGGCCTGCACCAGCTCGCGGCGGCTGCGATGCGAATGCGTCAGCAGTCCCGCCAGCGAGCCGTGCAAGACCATCAGTGTTTCTGAATGCGAGGCCACGACGATGGCGCGATGGAATTCGAAGTCGGCCATGCCGCCGGCATCCGCCTCGTCGATCGTCTCTCCGATCTTCGCGAGCGCACGCTGCAGGCGTTCGAAATCGGCAATGTTGGCGCGCTCGCAGGCGAGGCGGATCGCCTGACACTCGATCGCGACGCGCGCCTGCATGACGTCATCGAGCATGTCCGCCTGCTGGGCGAGCGCGAAGGTGAAGAAGTCGTTCAGCACCGAGACGTCCGGCTGCGTCACCACGGTGCCGATGCGGTCGCGGATCTCGACGATGCCGAGCACGGTGAGGGCGCGCAGTGCCTCGCGGACGATCGGCCGGCTGACGCCGAGGAGGGTTGCCAGCTCGCGCTCGGAAATCAGGCGGTCGCCGGGCTTGAGCGAGCCCGCAAGAAGGCGTTCGCGCAGGAAGGCGAACACCTTCTCGAACCCTTTTTCGCCTTCGGCGGCCCGCTTCAGTTCCATCCCGGTCTCTTTTTGGTCTGATCTTGGTCAGACCAGTAGGCTAACCAGAGCGCCGGCGTCAAGAGCCTTGGTTAATCGCGGGTGTCGCAGGCGCGGCCAATCCGATCGGTTCCCCGGCCGGATCCTTCAAATTTGAGGCGTATTGATCCGAGCGTTCACTCAAAGAATTTGAGGTCCGCGATGCCCGATCATCATTCTTTCTCCGCCCTCGACCGTCATGCGGCGCTCAGCGGATCTGACAACGGCTTTCCCTGGTTTGCGAGCACAATGCTCGCGGTCGAAGCGAGCGAGGTGGTGCGGCTGCGCTGCGAGAAGCTCAGCCACGGCGATGCGGCCGCCGGGCAGGAGGCCATGCTGATGGTGAGCGAGAAGATCGCAGCGGCTTTCGAGGCGGCAGCGAACCTGCTCGCCGGAGCAACACCAGCCGCCATCGTCCAGCGCTATCGCGAGCACGTCGCCGCGAACGCCAGGCGGCTGTCCGCGACTGAGGCTCCATGACGGAGTTGCGCTGCTGACAGCATGTTGGCAGCAGGGGCAGGCTACGACCATCTCCTGACAAAACGGGGAGCGGGTCCATGCCGATCGAGGCAAGCTGTCATTGCGGTGAGACGGTGTTCGAGGTGACGGAGGTGCCGGCGAGCGTAACGCGCTGCACCTGCTCACTCTGCGCCAAGCGGGGCGCGTTGTGGGCCTATTACACGCCGGCGCAATTTCGCCTGCTGTCGCCGCCGGAAAATGTCGCGACCTATCTCTGGGGCAGCCGCACGGTCAAACATCATTTCTGCGCGAGCTGCGGCTGCGGCACCTATTCGGAGTCGCCTGACTGGTCGACCGGCAAGCCCGATTTCGACAATCCCAAGGTTGCCGTGAACGCGCGCCTGTTCGACGATTTCGATCTCGAGGCCGTGCCGGTGAACATGATCGACGGCAGGAATTTGTGGTGAGCATGCAGGGCTAACGCATGTCCGCTGCGCGTCTGTGACGTTGAGGCCATTTTAAAAAGCTGATCTGGTCCGGCCCCGGAGAAAAAGGGGAGGAAGCCACGATGCGTCTTTTTGCGCGAGTGATGCTCGTAATGTGTCTGGTCGTTGCAGCTGGCTTCGACGCGCAGGCGCAGACCAAACCGAAGGTCACGACATCAGGACCTGACTTCCCCAAGGCCGCGCTGTTCGTCGGCAACAGCTTCTTCTACTACAACAACGGCATGCCCGGACACCTCTCCTTCATGGAGCGGGCTGCGGATGCCGAGAACAAGGCGGCGTACCGCAACACCATGGCCACGATCGGCGGCTCCGGCCTCGACTGGCACGACATGGACAATCTGCTGCGGCCGGGCGGCATCGGCGCCTATTCCTTCGACGAGCAGAACAACGTCGTCTTCAACAAGCCGGGCAGGCAGTTCGATGCCGTCGTGATGATGGATTGCAGCCAGTGCCCGATCCATCCGCAATTGAAGGACGCGTTCACGACCTTCGTCAAGAAGGATAGCGAGATCGTCCGTGCCCACGGCATGCGGCCGGTGTTTTTCATGTCCTGGGCCTATGCCGACAAGCCGGAGATGACGGAAGCGTTGGCCGAGGCCTATACGCTCGCCGGCAATGCCAATGATGCGCTCGTGATCCCCGCAGGCCTCGCCTTCGCGCGCGTCCGCAAGCTCCAGCCGGAACTCAATCTGTATGCGCCGGACAAGCGGCACCCGAGTCCGGCGGGCACGTATCTGGCAACCTGCGTAACACTCGCCGCGCTGACCGGGCGTTCGCCGGTCGGTAATTCCTACACGATGGGGCTCGACCCCGAGACGACGCAGCTGCTGCAAAAGGCAGCGTGGGATACGGTACAGGAATATTACGGGCGTTGAACTCGGGTGATTTCGTAGGGTGGGCAAAGGCGCGCTTGCGCCGTGCCCACCATCTGTCTGCATAAGCAAATTTGGTGGGCACGCTTCGCTTTGCCCACCCTACGGCACTACGGGATCATCGCTATTTCAGCACCACCCACGCTGGCGCGTGATCGCTCGCCCCATCCTCGCCACGCACATTCTTGTCGACACCCGCCTTGGCCAGCCGCGAGACCAGGGCAGGGCTGAGCAGGAGATGATCGAGCCGCAGGCCCGCATCGCGCGGCCAGCGGTTTCGCTTGTAGTCCCAGAACGTGTAGATGCGTTTCTCCGGATTCAGTTCGCGGATCGCATCACACCAACCCTGTTCGACCAGCGACGCGAACGCCGCGCGGCTCTTCGGCTGGATCAGCGCATCCTTGTCCCATGAGCGCGTCGGATAGATGTCGATCTCATCAGGCGCGACGTTGTAGTCGCCGGCGAGCACCACGGGCAGATCCTGCTTGATGAAGGTCTTGGCGTGGCGCTTGAGGCGTGCGAACCACTCGAGCTTGAAGTCGAATTTCGGCCCCGGCTGCGGATTGCCGTTCGGCAGGTAAATGCTGGTGACGATGATTCCGCGCACGGCGGCCTCGATGTAGCGGGCTTCGCGATCATCAGGCTTTCCCGGCAAGCGATCGCGGGTGAGAATGGGCTCGGCATTGCGGGCGAGGATGGCGACGCCGTTCCACGTCTTCTGTCCACACCACACCGCGCCGTAGCCGGCCTTTTCGATGGCCGCCGCCGGAAATTCGCCATCACTTGCCTTCAATTCCTGAAGCGCGACGACATCGGGCTTGGCCGCGCGCATCCATGCCAGCAAATTGGGCAGGCGGCGGTTGATGTTGTTGATGTTGAATGTCGCGATCTTCATGTAGAGCTAATAGCTCCTGCCTTCCGTCACCGGAGATACAATGTCCAAGTTGAGCTTTGCTGCTTTCGTCGTCGTTGTCGCGATCTCCGGAGCGGCTTCGGCACAATCGTCCGATCCGCGCGGCGCGTGCAAGGCGGACTATGACAAATTCTGCGCCGGCATCGCGCCCGGTGGCGGCAAGATCATCGCCTGCCTCAACGCCAAGCGCGATCAGCTTAGCGCGACGTGCAAGGCGGCGCTGGACAGTCGGAAGAAGTAAGCGGCGAGTTGCTCAGCTCGGCAACGGCGGCGGGCTCGCGGGCTGCTCGATCGGCGGGGGCGAGGGCGGCTGCTCGGCCGTCGGCGCGGGCTCCGGCTTGACCAGCGGCTCCACCTCATTGCCGCCCTTGTAGACGCGGGCGTAGCGGTGGCCGAGGCTGGTCAGCACCTCGTAGCCGATCGTGCCGAAATGATGCGCGAGCTCGTCGACGGTGATGCCCTCGCCGAGCAGCGTCACCATGTGGCCGCGCCGCGCCGCATTCGGGGCCAGGTCGGTGATGTCGATCGCGATCAGGTCCATCGACACGCGGCCCGCGACCGGGCAGCGCTTGCCGGCGACAACGACCTCGGCGCCGCGGGTGCCGTCATTGGAGCTGGCGGCGCGAAAATAGCCGTCGGCATAGCCGACCGCGATGATCGCGAGCTTTGTCGGCCGCCGCGCAGTCCAGGTGCCGCCATAACCGACGGTCTCGCCGCGCTCGACATTGCGGGTCTGCACGATGCGCGCCTTGAGGTCGACCACGGACTGCATCGGGTTGTCGGCCTCAGGCGTCGGGTTGACGCCGTAGAGCGCTGCGCCCGGCCGAACCAGGTCGAACTGGAAGGGCGCGCCGAGGAAGATTCCGGAGGAATTGGCGAGCGCAGCGGGCACGCCGGAAAATTCGCTGGCGATACCGCGGAAGGTCGCCAGCTGTTTTGCATTCACGGGACTGTTGAGCTGCTCGGCCGAGACCAGATGGCTCATCACCAGCGCGATGCCGTGATCGCCGGCGTTGATGCGGGGGATGATGGCCTGCGCCTCCGCAAGCGTCAGCCCGAGCCGGTTCATGCCGGTATCGATGTGGATCGCGGCGCCCCCGGTCCAGCCGGTGCGGCGGCAGAACACGTCCCATTCGGCGAGCTCGTTGAGATCGCCGATCACCGGACGGCAATTGATCCTGGCGTAGTGCTCGCCGGTGTTCTGGAAATAGCCGCCGAGCACGTAGATCGCGGCCTCCGGCACGGCTTCGCGCGCAGTGCGCGCTTCCTCGATGGTGGCGACGAAGAAGGTCTTGCAACCGGCCTTGCTAAGGGCCCGCGAGACCTGTGCGGCGCCGCAGCCATAGGCATCGGCCTTGATCACGGCCGAGCACTCGGCCGGCACCGCCGTCTTCTCGAGCTTGCGCCAGTTGGCGATGATGGCGTCGAGATCGACGGTGAGCACGCCGCCATAGGCTGCGAGCGCGGCAGCCTGATTGGCCTCCGCGGAGAGGAGGCCAGCTTGCGGGATCATTTTCGGGTCGGACGCCATTGTCATGGCGTCGTTTTACGCAAGAGGCTGGTCCGGTTCAAGGAATTCAGTAGTCGTTGCTGCTGCGAGCCGGCAGCTGACTGTCAGGCGCGAGGTCGCCGAACCGCGTGACCGAGGCTTCGAACGCCAAATCGACAGTGCCTGTCGGGCCGTGGCGCTGCTTGCCGATGATGACTTCGGCCTTGCCGTACGCAAGGTCCATGTCCAGGCGCCATTTCTCGTGCTCGGGCGTGCCGGGGCGCGGCTCCTTCATCGCGAGGTAATATTCCTCGCGGTAAACGAACAGCACGACGTCGGCGTCTTGCTCGATTGATCCGGATTCACGCAAGTCGGAGAGCTGCGGCCGCTTGTCCTCGCGGGATTCGACCTGGCGTGAGAGCTGGGACAGCGCGATGACCGGAACATTGAGCTCCTTGGCGAGCGCCTTCAGGCTGGTCGTGATCTCCGTGATTTCCTGCACGCGGCTGTCGCTGGCGCGCTTGCCTGAGCCGGAGAGCAGCTGGATGTAGTCGATCACGAGCAGATCGAGGCCCTTCTGGCGCTTCAGCCGGCGCGCGCGCGCCATCAGCTGTGCGATCGAAAGGCCGCCGGTCGCGTCGACATAGAACGGCAGCGACTGCAGCTCGATCGAGACCTCCCGGATCTTGTCGAAATCGGCTTCCGAGATGCCGCCGCGGCGGATGTGGGAGGAGGAAATGCCGGTGCGCTCGGCCACGATACGCGTGGCGAGCTGGTCGGCCGACATTTCGCAGGAGAAGAAGCCGATCACGCCGCCATTGGCGGCCTTCATGGTGCCGTCAGCCTGGACCTCGGCGACATAGGCCTTGGCGACGTTGTAGGCGATGTTGGTCGCCAGCGAGGTCTTGCCCATGCCGGGGCGTCCGGCCACGATGATCAGGTCGGAGTGCTGGAGGCCGCCCATCTTGGTGTCGAGGTCGCGCATGCCGGTCGAGATGCCGGACAGCTTTCCATCGCGCTGGAACGCTTTGGCCGCGAGATCGACCGCGACCGCCAACGCCTGCGAGAATTTCTGGAAGCCGCCGTCATAACGGCCGGATTCGGCGAGCTCGTACAGGCGGCGCTCGGCGTCCTCGATCTGCGCCCGCGGCGCGAAGTCAACCGGCGCGTCATAGGCGACATTGACCATGTCCTCGCCGATGCCGATCAGGTCGCGTCGCAGCGCAAGATCGTAGATGGTGCGGCCGTAGTCCTGGGCGTTGATGATGGTGGTCGCTTCCGCCGCGAGCCGCGCCAGATATTGCCCGATGGTCATGCCGCCGACATCGGTGTCGGCGGGGAGGAACGTCTTCAGCGTCACGGGCGTGGCGATCTTGCCCATCCGGATCAGGCTGCCGGCCGTCTCGTAGATGGTCTGATGCAGCGGCTCGAAATAATGCTTCGGCTCGAGGAAGTCGGAGACGCGGTAGAAGGCGTCGTTGTTGACCAGGATCGCGCCGAGAAGGCTCTGTTCCGCCTCGATATTATGCGGCGCGCTCCGATACGCGGGAGTTCCGGGTTCGGGCGCGAGTTTGAGGACGTTCGAATCAGTCAGGGCCATGGTCGAGGGTTAGCAATTTTCTGGGCGGATGCGGGGCCGGGATAAAGCGCCGCCTCGAGCCAAAGCGGAAGCAAAAGCTGGCCGCTATCAACCGCTCAGTTAAAATGGTGGATGATTAGCAGCCGCAGCACGCGCCGCGCTTGACGGTTTTTGCGGAACTCGCCCGTCCCGGAAGCGGCCGTGACCGTGCCACGGAAAAATCCGGGTGACATGAACCAAATGGATTGGCGCGCAGACGTATCGAGAAGCGCGCGAAATGACGCACGCCGGGAGCTTTGGGCTCGGATTCAGACCAGCAGGAGGTAGACCAGCGCAACCAGGGCCGCTCCGACGCCGGTGGCGATCAGGGCGTAATCGGTGCGGAGGTCGTCCTGCACGTCGAATGAGGTTTGGGTCCGCTTGCTCATGGCGACGGTCTAAGCCGACCCCGACAAGACTTATGTGAAACAGATCACATCTCCCCGGATTCTTTCGGGGTACGACCCGGAACAGGCAGGCGGTCGCGGGGTTATCTCCCGCCACCAGGGAACGAGGCGAGCGATGCGGCCAGAACGGCAGCACCAGAATTGGCGAAGCGAGGCGGGCAGCCGGCTTTGGCTGTCCGGGCTGGTCGCGGCCATGCAGCACGCCGAGCGGCCCGAAGTGCGGCGCGAGCCTGTCTCGCCCGAGACCCTCGCGAACCTGCGGGCGCAACTGGCGTTGACGGCCTCGTCCCGGTCCTCCCAGATATCGACCCTTCGTCACTAGGATTCATTCACCACCAGCGTCGGGCCCGGGTTCGGCGCCTCTTGCGCACGATGACGGGTGTCTGCGGCGTCGTGACTTTGCGACGATGTGCCGCTTCCGACAGGTGGCGCGTCGTCTCACGAGGCCACCGGCATTCGAACGAGCTGCAGCGCTATTGCGCTGTGATCCAGCCGATATTCCAAAAGCGTTAATCACATCCTTGCGTGTGGAGGCTGCTTCCATTCGCGGCTCAATCCGCTAAAAGGTGACCCGCCGCCGCGCCCTATGCCGGCTGCATTCGCGTAAATTCAATGGAGATGATGGGAATGTCGAGCCGAGCGCTCAGCCTCGCGACGGTATTGCTTCTGATCGGCTTCGGCGCGACCGATACCGTCCTTGCGCAGGCGACGAACCTCGAGGCCGGCAAGGCCCCATCCCAGCTTTTCGCGCAGACCTGCAGTGCCTGCCACAAGAGCCCGCGCGGCCTGCTGAAGACGGTGGCGCCGGGCTCGCTGCCGGGTTTCCTGCGTCAGCACTACACCACCAGCTCCGACATGGCCGGCGTGCTCGCGTCTTATCTCGTCTCCAACGGTGCCACCGACACCCGCTTCCAGGCCAAGGACGGCAAGGACAAAAAGGACGGCGCCAAGGAGAAGGAAGCCAATACCGCGCCGGACCATCAGGGGCGCCGGCAGCGCTCCCAGGACGCCGCCAAGCCGGACGGCGAGGCCGCCGCTCCCGCGCCCGAGGGCGCCCGTCAGAAGCGCGCGGCGCGGCAACCCGAGGAGGGATCGAAGGAAGGTGCGAGGCCCGAGGGCCAGGCAGCGCCCGAGGGACGCAAAGCCAAGCGTCGCGGCAAGCCCGGGACCGAGGAAGCACCGAAGGTCGACGCCGCCGCGCCGGCCACTGAAGATAAGAAGAGCGAGCCGAAGGCCGAGACCAAGCCCGACACGGCCAAGCCTGACACGGCCAAGGTCGAGCCCGGCCGTGACGAGGCGAAGCCCGAGACCAAGCCGGCAGAGAAGCCGGCTGAGGCCAGGCCTGATAGTGCCAAGGTCGAGCCGCGCGGCAGCGATACGCCGGCGCTGCGGCCCGATCCGGTGCCGCAGGTCACGCCGGCTGCGCCGTCTGCCGCCGCGAAGCCCGCCGAGTCCAAGCCGGTGGAGGAGGCTGCCCCCAAGCCTGCCGCGAACTCCGTGAGCTCCGAGCCGGCAACCAAGTCGCAGGAGCCTGCACCGCCCGCGACCGCTGCGGCCCCGCCCGCGGCGGGGGCCGCCGACTCGTCCGGTCCGCCCACACCGCCGATTTCGCGTTAAGCGAGCCAGATTTTCCGTCGATCGCGAAGGCCGCACGCATCGCGGCCTTCGCATCGTCTTGACCGCAATTAGAGTGTTACTCTAGAGTAATGCTCCAGGAGGCGTCGATGACGACGAGCGTGCGTGACGACCTGTTGGCGGCCGGGCTTTTCGTGTTCGACCGCGTCGGCTTCGAAGCTGCGACGGTGGCAGCGATCCGGGCCCGGGCACGCGCCTCCAACGGCAGCTTCTTTCATGTCTTCGGATCGAAGAAGGAACTGGCGGGTGCGCTGTTCCTTGAGGTGCTCAGGCACTATCACGCCGCAGTGCTGGCCGCGCTCGATCCGATGCCCAGTGCCGGGCAGGGCATCGATCGGCTGATCCGGGCCCATCTCGACTGGGTGGTGTCGAGCCGGCGCGAGGCCCGCTATCTCTTCGAGATCTCGCGCAGCGAATGGGGCGAGGACGTCCGCGACGCCCAGCGCGCGCAGAATGCGCGCCTTGCCGAAGGCATCGAGCGCTGGCGCGCACCGTTGGTTGCCGGCGGCGAGCTTTTGCCGATGACGCCGGTGATGTTCGTCAGCCAGCTCATCGGCCCTGCCCAGATCTTCTGCCGCGCCTTTCTCTCGGGACGTGACCGCGCCGATCCGCGCAGCGAAGCCGACACGCTTGTCGCCTGTGCCAACCGTGCGCTGCGGCCACCCGATCGCATCCACAAGCAATAAGGAGAAGCCGCATGCGAGCCGAAGCAGATCCCGAATTCGCAGCCGTAGCCGAGCGCATCCACGCCAATGTCGGCCGGCAGGGTTTTATGAGCCTGGTGGGCGCCGAGCTCTCGGAATTGTCGCGCGGCACCTGCACGATTGCGGTCGCGCGCCGGCCCGAGCTGCTCCAGCAGCACGGCTTCTTCCATGGCGGCGTCACCGCCTTCCTGGTCGACAACGCCACGACCATCGCAGCGGCGACCTCGCGCGGTCAGCCGGCGTTGACGGCGGAATACAAGCTCAATCTGTTGTCGCCGGCGGTCGGCGAGAAGCTGATCTGCCGGGCCAGGGTGATCAAGCCGGGCCGCCAGGTTTCGGTGGTCGCAGCCGACGTTTTCTGCGTCAGCGACGGCGTCGAGAAGCACACGGCAACTGCGCTCGCCTCGATCGCGATGCTGAGCGAGGACGTCGGCGCCAAAACGAAAAGCCCGGCCGCCTGAGGCGGCCGGGCGTCGCAACCTGCGCGAACGCGGGTCTTACTTCTCGGTCTCTTCCGCAGCCGGCGCCGGTTCGTCGTCCTGCTGGGCTTCCGGATCGAAGAACTCGCCGGCGGCGGCGATCGCTTCGGCGGCCGCATCGCGGTCCTCGTTGCGGGTCGAGATGTCCTCGCCGCGGTTGATGCGCTCGGCTTCGTCCTGGCTGCGCGCAACCGTGACGCTGACCTCGACCTCGACCTCGGGGTGAACCGCGACCGTGATGGTGTGCTTGCCGATGGTCTTGATCGGCGCGTCGAGCTGCACCTGCGGGCGGTCCAGCGAAACACCGTCAGCTTCGAACGCCACGACGACGTCACGCACGGTGACCGAGCCGAACAACTGGCCGGCTTCCGAGGCCTGACGGATCACGATGATGTTCTTGCCCTCGATCTTCTCGGCGATCTTGGACGCCTCGCCCTTCGATGCAAGGTTGCGGGCCTCGAGGTCGGCCTTCATGCCGTCGTACTTGGCGCGGTTGTCGGCGGTGGCGCGCAGCGCCTTGCCGCGCTTGAGCAGGAAATTGCGGGCATAGCCGTCGCGAACCTTCACGACTTCGCCCATCTGGCCGAGCTTGCTCACGCGTTCCAGCAAAATGACTTCCATATTCTTTCTCCTTCGAAGTGTTGAGTGAGTTGGGTTTTGGGGTTGAACTCAAGAGGTCGGCAGCGGCGGTGGCTGGCGGCTGCGCAGGAAGCGCTCGCGGAAGCCGAACACGGCGTCCGCGAGGCCGAGGATCACCATCGCGATGACGGGCCAGCCGAACACCACGACGACGGCATAGGTCGAGCCGAGCCAGAAGGTGCGGCTTTTCAGCGCCAGCGTCAGCGTATGCAGTACGGCAAAACCGGTCAGCGCATAGCCCATCATCAGGGCCGCCGTCGTGATCTGCGCGACCATCGCGAGCAACCCGCTGGTGAAGCAGAACGCGAGCGCGATGCAGAGCGCCACCAGCGTCATCGGTGGCAGCTCGGCCGTCATCATGTCCGGCCACGGACGCAGCAGGCGGCCCGATGTCGCCGTTATCCTGGCGCTGAGCCAGAGATTGAGGGTGAGCGTCATCATCGCGACGACGGTGGCGGCAGCCGGAGCGATGAGCACCAGTGCGTCGACGAACTGACCGGCTTCGCCTGATGTCTGCGGGTCGGCGGTGCGGAGCAGGCGCATCAAGCCGCGCCGCAGCGTGCCGGTGATGGTCTCGGCATCAGTGCCGAGCGTGAGCAGGGCGGCGATCGTGGTCAGCGCGGCGAAGCCCGCGATCCACAGCAGGATGCGGCCGACCGGATACCATTCGAGCTCGGGCTCGGCCGGCGGCTCGGTGGCGGCTTCCGGCGCGACGGGAGAAACCCGCCGGCTGAGCAGGACGAGATGGCCGAGCCACCACGCGGGCAGCGCGACGGTGACGGCAAAGGCGATGCAGTAGGGCAGGCCGAACAGGGCCCCGAGGCCGATCGCGGCTGCGATGCCGCCGAGGCTCGCGCAAAGCGGTCCCCAGCCGATCGAGGCGACCATCAGCGGCAGCGGTGCGAGATAGAACAGGACGAGCGAGATCAGCGCGCCCGACACGATCGAGGCGAACATCAGGGCCGACGCAGCGCCGGCGACCAGGGCTATCAGTCCAAGAGTCATCATCAGCTGTCCCGCTCCCTTCGAGCGGTTAGAGGCATCTCGCCCCAACCATCGGCGACCGGACGACCCGGAAGCCTTATGAAACCAAAAAAGCGCGGCCGGCGGCGATGTCGCCGCCGGCCGAATTCGTCTTAGCGAATGACGTAGGGCAGCAGGCCCAGGAAGCGCGCGCGCTTGATGGCGCGGGCGAGCTCACGCTGCTTCTTGGCCGACACCGCGGTGATGCGGCTCGGCACGATCTTGCCGCGCTCGGAGACGTAGCGCATCAAGAGCTTGGAGTCCTTGTAGTCGATCTTCGGAGCATTTGCGCCCGTGAACGGGCAGCTCTTGCGACGACGGAAAAACGGACGGCGTGCACCAGCTTCAGCCATTGATCTTACTCCGCATCCGGCGTTGTCGTTTCAGCTTCGTCGCGCGGACGGCGCGGACCGCGGTCACCGCGGAAGCCACCACCGTCGCGATCGCCGCCACGGAAACCACCCTCGCGGTCGCCACGGAAACCACCGCCTTCGCGATCGCCACGGAAGCCGCCGCCACGGTCGTCACGCTCGCGGTCACGGTCGGCCTTGCGCATCATCGCCGACGGGCCTTCCTCGAGCTCCTCGACGCGGACGCTGAGATAGCGGATCACGTCTTCGCTGATGCGCTCCTGGCGCTCGATCTCGGCGATCGCCGCGGACGGCGCGTCGATGTTGAGCAGCACGAAGTGCGCCTTGCGGTTCTTGTTCATGCGGTAGGTGAGGGAGCGAACGCCCCAATTCTCGGTCTTGGTGACCTTGCCGCCGAGACCTTCGACGATGCCGGTCATCTGCGCAGTCAGCTCTTCGACCTGCTGCGTGCTCGCGTCCTGGCGCGCGAGAAAAACATGCTCATAGAGAGCCATAATGGTCCTTTCCTCATGTTGGCGCATCGCCCGGCGTCAAGCCCTTAAGAGGCCTTCGGAAAGGACTCTGGGATTAAGCTCAGAAGGCGGAAACACGGGACGACGGGCCGACTGGCCCTGCCACACCAAAATCACGAATGATTTGCTGAGACCGTCCGTTCAGCTCCCGGCCGGGGTCTGCGGATGGCGCGCTTATACGGATTTTGGCCGGCTTTGCAAGGTTGGAGGGCCGTGTTTTCGGCTCCGGATGGTTCCGGTGCGGGCAGCGGGACCGGGTCTGCCCGGACCATACCAGCTTGATTTATTTGTTTGTATAGCATACAAAGAAATCGACGCGGAGGACCCCAATGGCGGAAAAGTCGGTCCATGAGCCGTTCGAGGCGGCTGGCGACCCCAAGCATGCGGCACGGGCCACACGTTCGGCCGGCCGCAAGATGAGGTCGCTGCTGCTGGATGCGGCCAGCCCGCTGTTCAGGGAGCGGGGACTGTCCGGCACCGCAATCACCGACATCGCCGCCGCCGCGGACGCGTTCCCGAGCCAGATCACCTATTACTTCCGCACCAAGGAGGCGCTGTTCGTCGAATGCGCCTGCCGCGAGCTGCTGTATCTGGCGCGGGCGACGGAGCAGGCGGCGCTGAAAGCGCGCACGCCGCGGGACTACACCCGTGCGCTGGCCGAGACCGTGACGGCGAGCGATTCGGTCGCCTTCTTCGCCGAGGCGCTGACGCTGACCCGGCGGCGCCAGGATCTAGCGCCGCTGGTCGAGCGCACCATCGAGCGCCTGCACGGTGAAGGCGCACGCGCCTATGCGAGCCAGGTCGCACGGCACGGCTGGCGCTCCCTGCGTGCGCCCGACGAAAGCTCGCGGCGGTTCTGGGCCGTCGCCATCGGCGTCATTCTCGAGGGGTACGCCATGGGCCGGTCGCCGGATGAATTATGCGCCGAGATGCTGCGTGTGCTCGGCGAGCAGGCGAAATCAGCCAGCGACACGGCGCGGCTCCGTCTGGTCGACGAGCGCGACGCATCTGGCAGTTCGAATGAGGAGGGTTAGGCCATGACCGCACTTCGCATGCGTGCCCGCGATTTCCTGACCGACGACCAACTCGCCGACGTACGACAGCGCGTGACCTGGAAAGGCGTCGCGCTGATCGTCCACGCCTGGGCGCTCATTGTCGCGGCGATCGCTTTGGTGGCGTGGTGGCCCAACCCGATCACCTACCTTCTCGCCGTTGCCATCATCGGTTCGCGCCAGCTCGGGCTCGCGATCCTGATGCATGACGGCGCGCATGGCTGCCTGTCCGCCGACGAGAAGACCAATCTGGCCCTGAGCCAATGGTTCTGCGCCTATCCTCTCTTCGCGGAGACGCGCAGCTATCGGCGCTACCACCTTCAGCATCACGCGCGCACCCAGCAGGAAGACGATCCCGATCTCGTGCTGTCGGCGCCGTTTCCGATCACCAAGCTGAGCTATCGCCGCAAGTTCATTCGCGACATCACCGGGCAGACCGGCTACCAGCAGCGCAAGGCGCAACTGCTCAATGCGCTCGGGCCGAAGGACTGGACGTTGCGGCAGCGCGCTGCGCATTTCTGGGAGAAACTCGGCCCGCAATGCCTCGCCAATGCCGCGATGTTCGCAGCGCTCGCGGCAGCCGGCGTGTGGTGGGCCTATCCGCTGCTATGGCTGGTGCCGCTGTTGACCTGGATGATGGTCATCACCCGGATCCGCAACATCGCCGAACACGCCGTCGTGCCCGACAGCAGCGATCCCTTGCGCAACACCCGCACCACGCATGCGAATTTTTTCGAGCGGCTGTTCATCGCGCCGTACTACGTGAACTATCACCTCGAGCATCATCTCTTATTCTATGTGCCCTGCTACAATCTGCCGAAGGTGCATCGGTTGCTGAGTGCGAGCCGGCACGCCGGCCGCATGGAGGTGCAGCCGGGCTACACCGCGGTGCTGCGGCTGGCGACCGCGAAACCGGACTGGGATGACCGGCCGGGGCAGCTCGTGAACAGCGCGCGCCGCGCGCAGGCAGGGGCCGCGGTCGACGCCAATCAGACCAATGGTGGATTCTAGAGCCAGCGTTCCCCGTTAAATCCCGGGCGAAGTTCCTATCTTGGCTTGACATTCCAGCCCCGGACAGTGTCTACGGCCCCCTTTGGAGCATGATCCGGAACCATGGCCTAAGGCCGTGCGTCATCGGCTGCCGGTTCTCGCAGGGATCACGCCCGACAAGCAGGGAGCGCCGATGACGGCAGCATTCACATTTCCGGGGCAGGGGTCCCAGGCGGTTGGCATGGGCAAGGCCCTGGCCGACGCCTTTCCGGTGGCGCGCGCCGTATTCGACGAGGTCGATGCCGCGCTTGGGGAGAAGCTGACGGCGATCATCTGGGATGGTCCGGCAGAAACGCTCCAGCTGACACAGAACGCCCAGCCGGCGCTGATGGCGGTATCTGTCGCCACCCTGCGCGTGCTGGAGGCCGAAGCCGGGTTTTCCGTGGGACGGGACGCGGCCTTCGTCGCCGGCCATTCGCTCGGTGAATATTCGGCGCTGGCTGCGGCCGGCAGCCTGACGATCTCGGATACTGCGCGGTTGCTTCGCACCCGCGGTCTCGCAATGCAAAAAGCCGTGCCGGTCGGCGCCGGCGCGATGGCCGCTCTCCTTGGTCTCGACTACGAGGCCGCCATGGAGGTCGCAGGCGAGGCGGCACAGGGCCAGGTCTGCCAGGCCGCCAACGACAATGGCGGCGGGCAAGTGGTCGTCTCCGGCGACAAGGCTGCGGTCGATCGCGCCGTCGAGATCGCCAAGACCAAGGGCGCCAAGCGCGCAATGCTGCTGCCGGTGTCCGCACCGTTCCATTGCAAGCTGATGCAGCCCGCCGCCGACGCCATGGCGGAGGCGCTGGCGAAGGTCACGATCAAGGCGCCGGCGGCGCCGCTGGTGTCGAACGTGCTGGCGAGCGCCATCAGCGATCCCGACGAGATCCGTCGCCGCCTGGTCGAGCAAGTCACCGGCACGGTGCGCTGGCGCGAGTCGGTTGCCTATATGGCAGGGCAGGGTGTCAACCGCTTCTTCGAGATCGGCGCTGGCAAGGTGCTGTCTGGTCTCGTCAAGCGCATTGCGGACGGCGCTGTCGGCGTGTCGGTCAGCGGGCCGAACGACGTTGCCGCTGCCAAGGATGCATTGGCCGCTGCGAAGCAGGCCTGAAGGAGTTTTTTCAATGTTCGACCTGACTGGCAAAAAGGCGCTCGTCACCGGCGCGACCGGCGGCATCGGCGGCGCGATCGCGCAGGCGCTGCACGCGCAGGGTGCTACCGTTGCGATTTCCGGAACGCGCAAGGAAGTGCTGGATGAGCTTGCCGGCAAGCTCGGCGAGCGTACCCACGTGCTGCCATGCAATCTCTCCAAGGCCGACGAGGTCGAGGCGCTGGTGCCCGCCGCGGAAGCCGCGATGGGGCAGGTCGACATTCTCGTCGCCAATGCCGGCATCACCCGGGACAATCTCTTCGTCCAGCTCCGTGACGAGGACTGGGAGGAGGTCATCAACATCAATCTGACCTCGACCTTCCGCCTGGCGCGCGCCGCGACCAAGCTGATGATGCGCAAGCGCTTCGGCCGTATCATTGCCATCACGTCGATCGTCGGCGTCACCGGCAATCCCGGGCAGGGCAACTACACGGCATCGAAGGCCGGCCTGATCGGCATGATCAAGACGCTCGGTGCCGAATACGCCAAGCGCGGCGTGACCGCGAACTGCATCGCGCCGGGCTTCATCAAGACGCCGATGACCGATGCGCTCAACGACAAGCAGCGCGAGACGATTCTGGCCAAGGTTCCGGCCGCCCGCCTGGGGACGCCGGAGGACATCGCAGCCGCCGCCGTCTACCTGAGTTCGAACGAAGCGGCCTACGTCACGGGACAAACCATCCACGTCAACGGCGGCATGGCCATGATCTGACGTCTCCTTCCGCACTGCCCACAAGGACGGTGCGGAATGCGGCAAACGGCCGTTTCCGGTGCGAAATGAGGCTTGTAGTCAAGGCAGTTGAAGTATGATAACCGGACGCTCAACGGATGGGCAAAGAACGCCATTGCAGGTTTTTGAAACCCTGTATATTGGCGATGCGGAGCCTTGGCCGTCTCGCCGGGCCTGCATCGGTTAAGATGGGGCCAATCAAAGTTCGTAAGCGAAGGCAGTCAACGACCACGACGGCTCGTATCGTCCCGGGGGGTCGGGTCTACAGGGAACAACACGAGGTTATGCAATGAGTGACATTGGCGAGCGGGTTAAGAAGATCGTGGTCGAACACCTTGGTGTTGAACCCGAGAAGGTTGTCGACGCTGCGAGCTTCATCGACGACCTCGGCGCCGACAGTCTGGACACCGTCGAACTGGTGATGGCGTTCGAAGAAGAATTCGGTTGCGAGATTCCGGACGACGCCGCGGAGACGATTCTCACCGTCGGCGACGCCACGAAGTTTCTCGAGAAGAACGCGAAGAGCTAAGGCTCTTCATTTTCGCGGGGACAACATTGAAACCGGACGGGCCGCTGACCAGCGGTCAGCCGGTTTCTTGTTATTGGCCGTGAATCTTTCGATGCGGAGTTTTCGGACATGAGGCGGGTTGTCGTCACTGGTCTCGGCATGGTGTCGCCGCTCGGCTGCGGCGTCGAACCGACCTGGAAACGCATCCTCAACGGCGAAAGCGGCGCACGCAGGATCGAGAGCTTCGATGTCTCCGATCTCCAGACCAAATACGCCTGCACCGTCGTGCGCGGCGACGGTACGAACGATACGTTCAATCCCGATACCTGGATGGAGCCGAAGGACCAGCGCAAGGTCGACGACTTCATCATCTTCGGCATGGCCGCAGCCGGCCAGGCGCTCGATGATGCCAACTGGCATCCCGAGACCGAAGAGGACAAGTGTGCGACCGGCACCATGATCGGTTCCGGCATCGGCGGCCTTACCGGCATTGCCGAAACCGCGATCCTCCTGAAGGAGCGCGGACCGCGCCGGGTGTCGCCGTTCTTCATTCCGGGCCGCCTCATCAATCTTGCCTCCGGCTACGTCTCGATCGCGCACGGCCTGAAGGGGCCGAACCATTCGGTGGTCACGGCCTGCTCGACCGGCGCACATGCGGTGGGCGACGCCGCCCGCCTGATTGCGCTGGGCGATGCCGACGTCATGGTTGCCGGTGGCGCCGAGTCGCCGATCAGCCGTATCGGCATTGCCGGCTTCAACGCCGCGCGCGCGCTCTCGACCGGCTTCAACGAAACGCCCGAGAAGGCATCGCGTCCCTACGACAAGGATCGCGACGGCTTCGTGATGGGCGAGGGTGCCGGCGTCCTCGTCCTGGAAGAACTCGAGCACGCTCAGCGCCGCGGCGCCAGGATCTACGCCGAGGTGATCGGCTACGGTCTTTCGGGCGATGCCTATCACATCACCTCGCCGTCGCCGGATGGCGATGGCGGCTTCCGCAGCATGTCGGCAGCGCTCAAGCGCGCCGGACTCACGGCATCCGATCTCGACTACATCAACGCCCACGGCACCTCGACGCCGCTCGGCGACGAGATCGAGCTCGGTGCGGTCGAGCGGCTGCTCGGCAACGCCGCTTCCAAGGTCGCGATGTCCTCGACCAAATCCTCGACCGGCCATCTCCTCGGTGCCGCCGGCGCGATCGAGGCGATCTTCGCCATTCTCGCGATTCGCGATAATGTCGTGCCGCCGACCATCAATCTGGACAATCCGTCGGTCGAGACTGCGATCGATCTCGTGCCGCACATTGCGAAGAAGCGCGAGGTCAACGTCGCGTTGTCGAATTCTTTCGGTTTTGGCGGTACCAACGCGTCGGTGATCTTCCGCCGCCTGGTGCATTAGTTTACGTTTGAAACGAATCCACCGTTTTGCCGTATTCGGCGATAGTCATACCCCGTGGGCGCGTGCATTGGCTCGGCAAGCGATTGCCTGGCCGCGATTGAACCGGCAGGATTCAGGTTGCTTCGATGAGTGAAAGGCCGCCCATTTCGCCCCGGAGTCCGCGGGCAGCGCTGGAGCCCGAGCAGGTCCCGCCGCCGCCGAGGCGATCGGACCGGGCGCGCAATCCCTTCGTGATCGTCGGCAACGCCATCATCACCCTTCTGCTGATCGCCATGCTGGGCGCCGGCGGCGTCTACTATTACGGCCGGCAGGTGCTCGAGGCGGCGGGGCCGCTGAAGGAAGACAAGATCGTCAACATCCCGCAGCGGGCCGGCAAGCGCGACATCGCCGAGACGCTGAACCGGGAAGGCGTGACCGACGTCAATCCCTGGGTGTTCATCGCCAGCGTCGCCGCGCTGAAGGCGAGCTCGGACCTGAAGCCGGGTGAATATTCGTTCCAGAAGAACGCCTCCTTGCGCGACGTCATCGCCACCATCGTCGAGGGCAAGGTGGTGCAGCATTCCGTCACGATCCCGGAAGGCCTGACCTCTGAGCAGATCGTGGCGCGGCTGTCCGACAACGACATCTTCACCGGCAGCGTCCGTGAGCTGCCGCGCGAAGGCACGCTGCTGCCGGAGACCTACAAGTTCCCGCGCGGGACCCCGCGTGATCAGGTGATCCAGCGCATGCAGCAGGCGCACAAGCGCGTGCTGGCCGAGATCTGGGAGCGCCGCAGCCAGGACACTCCTGTGAAATCTCCGGAGCAACTGGTGACGCTGGCCTCGATCGTCGAGAAGGAGACCGGCAAGCCGGACGAGCGCAGCCGTGTCGCTGCCGTCTTCGCCAACCGGCTCAAGCAGAAAATCAAGCTGCAGTCCGATCCGACCATCATCTACGGCCTTGTCGGCGGCAAGGGTACGCTCGGCCGTCCGATCAAGCGCAGCGAGATCACGCAGCCTTCGCCCTACAACACCTATGTGATCGAGGGACTGCCGCCCGGCCCGATCTCCAACCCCGGCCGCGCCTCGCTGGAAGCCACCGCCAACCCGGCCCGCACCCGCGACCTCTATTTCGTCGCCGACGGCACCGGCGGGCATGCCTTCACTGAGACCTACGACGCGCACCAGAAGAACGTCGCGAAACTCCGCGCGATGGAGAAGCAGATCCAGAACGACACGGTCGAGCCGGCCGAGGATGCGCAGCCGCCGGCGGCCGCCGCGCCCGGCGCGGCCGCGGATCCGCCGACCGCGACCACGCCGGCGCGGCCCAATCAGCAGAAAAAGCCGCCAGCCGCTCGCCCCGCTGGTCCCGCGCCCGCCCGTCAGGGCGCCGTGCAGCCGTCGCCGCCGGTGGTCCAGCGCTAGGTTCGCGCAGACCTGCCTGCGGGACTTTGTGGATTCCACTTTCCTGCAAAATAGTCTTAAGATTCGCGTGGCCTGATGGGCCTCGCGAATCCTGTGTGTCCGGAGAAATTGACCTGATGGCGCTGTCGTCCATGACCGGCTTTGCCCGAAGCCACGGCGCTAGCGGGCCGTATACGTTCGAATGGGAATTGAAGTCGGTCAACGCCAAGGGCTTTGACCTCCGGGTGCGGTTGCCGCAGGGGTTCGACGAGCTCGAGGCCCACGCCAAGAAACGCGCCGGTGAGCTTCTGTCGCGCGGCACGGTCTACGCCAATCTCAACGTCAAGCGCGCCAACGCCGCAGCCTCGGTCCGCGTCAACGAGGACGTGCTCAATGCCGTCCTGAAGGCGGCTACGATGATCGCCGGCAAGGTCGATGCGGTCGCGCCGAGCGTCGACGGCCTGCTCGCCATCAAGGGCGTCGTCGAGGTCGCCGAGCCCGAGGGTGACGAGGAGGAGGACAAGGCCGCGCGTGCCGCCGCCGCGGAGGCCTTCGACAAGGCGCTCGCCGATCTCGTCGAGATGCGCAAGCGCGAGGGCACGTCGCTCGGGCAGATCCTGACCCAGCGGGTCGACGAGGTCGAGTTGCTGGCGAGGAAGGCGGAAGCCGCGCCGGGCCGCAAGCCCGAGGCAATCAAGGCGAGGCTCGCCGAGCAGATCGCAACCCTGCTCGACACCTCCGACCGTTTCGATTCCGACCGCCTGATGCAGGAGGCGATCCTGATCGCCACCAGAGCCGACATCCGCGAGGAGCTCGACCGCATCGCCTCCCACATCGCGCAGGCGCGCGAGCTGATCGGCAAGGGCGGCCCGATCGGCCGCAAGCTCGACTTCCTGGCGCAGGAGTTTCACCGCGAGGTCAACACCTGCTGCTCGAAGTCGAACGACATCGAGCTGACCAATACGGGCCTGGCCATGAAGAATGTGGTCGAGCAATTCCGCGAGCAGGTCCAGAATCTGGAGTGATCGATGACGACGGGCGGTCACGGAACTGACGGTGTCGAGCGGCGTGGATTGATGTTCGTGCTGTCCTCGCCGTCGGGTGCGGGCAAGACGACGCTGTCGCGTCTGCTGATCGAGCGCATGACCGGCCTGCGGATGTCGGTCTCCGCGACCACGCGGGCGATGCGGCCCGGCGAGGTCGACGGCCGCGACTATCTGTTCGTCGACAAGGCCAGGTTCGACGCGATGGTGAAGGGCGACGAGCTGCTGGAATGGGCGACCGTGTTCGACAACAGCTACGGCACGCCGCGTGCGCCGGTCGAAGCGGCGCTGTCGGCCGGGCAGGACGTGCTGTTCGACATCGACTGGCAGGGCACCCAGCAACTCCGCGAGAAGGCACGCGCGGACGTCGTCAGCGTGTTCATTTTACCGCCCTCGGCCGCCGATCTCGAGAAGCGGCTGCATTCGCGCGCGCAGGATTCCGACGAGGTGATCCGCAAGCGCATGAGCCGCGCCAGCCACGAGATGAGCCACTGGGCCGAGTACGACTACATCGTCATCAACCACGCGGTCGACGAGGCGTTTGCCGAGGTGCAGTCGATACTGAAGGCCGAGCGCCTCAAGCGCGAGCGGCGGACTGGCCTCGTTGGTTTCGTACGAGGTTTGCAAGGCCAGCTTCAAGGTTAGGCTTCGAGAGGCGCGGTCCTTCCTGCGCCAGCCGTTCCAGCATCGCCGTGATCACGTCGACGTCGACGGCGTCCTCGATCTGCAGATCGTCGGCGCGATCGGCCGGCACTTTGTCATTGATGTCGTTGGCCGTGAGCCGGGGGCCCGATGCCTCGATCTCGAACTCTCCTTTGAACATGTCGGCCTCGTCGAGCTCTGCGACCTCGTGGCGGGCTTGGGGCGCTCGCTGATCGACGACATCGATCAAGCGATCGATCGCCTGGAGCTGCGCGGCCTTGATCTGCGCAGCCTTGGGCTGCGCGGCTTCGCGCTGGGCAGCTTGGGGACGCGCGGCCGCCTGGGGACGGACGGCATCGAAATCCACCGGGCGCGGTTGCTGCGCGCGCGACGCGGCAGTCGGCATCGCCTCGAGCCAGGGCGCGCGGCCGTCGTCGTGCGGCTCCCGATTGTCCCAGTTGACGCGGCGATGGTCAGCGGCCTGGACGCGGATGCGTCGTCTGCCCGCGAAGCGATAGACGATGCTGGCGAGGAGGCCGGCGAGCGCCAGCGCGCCGCCGATCACGAGCAGTAGCGTCTGGAGCGAGCCGGTCGCTTTATCGGTGGTTGCATCTGCCGCGGCAAGCGCGACCGGGGCGGGGGATTTTGACGGCTTTGCGCTCGGCGGTGCGGGCGAGGCGACAGGAGCGGGCGCAGCTTGCGGCGCGGGCGACGTGGCCGCGGCGGAGGCATCGGGCCAGCGCGTGGCGACCGCGGGCTGCTGCGCGTTGCTGTCGGCGGAGGGAGTGGCAGCTTGTTGCATCGGCGCTGGTTTCGCTGGCGCGGGCGCATTCGGCGTCGCCGGCGCGGCATTGCTCTGCGGCGTCAGATATTCGGCGCGTGCGTCCTGCACCGGGTGCTGCTGCGGCGGAGCTGAATCTGCCGTCGGTGCATCGGGCGCAGCCTGCGCGGTCTGCACGGCCTTGGCGCTGTCCTTGACGCTATCCTTGCCGCCTTCGGCGCGCAGATACCAGCATTGCCGCTTGGTCCCGCGCTCCAGGCGATAGTACCAATGCTGCCCCTGCGGCGCGACGCCCTTTGGCGAGGCGAGGCAGTCGCCGGCGGCATTTGCCGTGCTCGTTGCCTCCGGCGCATTCTGCGACACGGCGGCCAGTGGCGCGCCGGCGATGATGCTGCCGACAAGCGCAGATATGAACTTCGCGGTGCGGTTGCCCATCCTGGTCTCCCGATTACGCATAACGCAACTCTTTACCTTCCCTTTGTCATCAAAGACTTGGGTGGCAATGAGCCGCAAATCCGGAGAGGATGTGGCTTGAATCGGGCCCGCGCGGCGTTCGTTCCGCCGCGAATTCAGGCGTTTTCGAGGGCTATTGCTTCGCC
Organism: Bradyrhizobium sp. Unk1; assembly: GCF_059512345.1. Classification (NCBI taxonomy): domain Bacteria; kingdom Pseudomonadati; phylum Pseudomonadota; class Alphaproteobacteria; order Hyphomicrobiales; family Nitrobacteraceae; genus Bradyrhizobium; species Bradyrhizobium sp. Unk1. Next base: position 16,777 of record NZ_JCAMOP010000013.1, on the reverse strand, counting down.
GAACTCCAGGTTCCGCCGCAGCCGTCGGAGCGGCGCCACGTTCCGGAACCACTGCGGCCCGAGAGCCGGCCCGTGCTGGTAAAGGTCACGCCCTGGCCCTGGCCGAACGTGCTGACCGAGCCCCCCTGGCTGACGGTTCCGCGAACGCCTTCGCCGATGATCTTGCCCGAGCTCACGACGACTGCGCCGCTCGTGCTGCCGCCGCAACCAACGCTGACGACCGCCCAGGCGCCGTCGAAACCGCCGCCGCCACCTCCACCGCCACCTCCGCTTCGCCGAGGCGACGAGCGTTCCTCGGTCGCCGGCTTGCTCCGGCGTGAGGGCGCGGCCGGCTCGGCCGAGCGGCCTGAAGAAGGATCCTGGCGCGAGCCGGACAGCGATTTCTCGTCATTGCCGATCGAGCCGCCGGCGCTGCCGGATTGCGCGAGGGCGGACGACGAGGCGAGGGCGAGGTTGAGGAGGGACGCAAGGGTGATCGTGCGGACGACGGCATTGGGCATGAGGAAACTATCCGAAATGAAAAAGGTATCAGCGGCCGGAGCCGTCGGCGCAGACGGATCCGATAATGCGGCAAGCTTTGCCAGCCTTGCCGCATTCGTCAAGCGCGGCATCCCTGGCGTGCTGGATGCTGTCGCGCTGGACCAGCGACCAGGATTTGTCGGAAATCGCGAACGCGCCGCAGCGGTTGCCATAGAAGGAGAGCTCGATCGGACATTTGGCGCCGGCGCAATTGCCGCGCGCATCCGCCACCGCGGCGCGCCGCGAGGCGTGGTTCCACGATATGCCCCATTTACTGCTGTCGGGCCCGTACACGATCGAGCCCCACGGCTTCAGATCCTCCATCTTGCGCATCCGCAGCAGCAGGCCTTCGGTTGCTTCGCCCGTCGGCGCCATCGAGATCCGCTGCTGGAGCTTCGTGATCGCGCGGGTCAGTCCATCGGGCGTGTCAGGATCGAAATTGAGCTCGTAAAGCCGCTCGCTCAATTCGCTCAGCAGCGCGGCATCGCGCAGCGGCACGCGATCGGGATCGGCGCGTAGCCGATCCGCCGGCAGCGGATCGGGCTGCATCGCCGCGACCTGCGGCGGCGGGCTTTGCGTCGGCGGCACGAAATAGAAGGTGCCGTCGATCGGCGAGGACGACACCCAGGGCTGCTGCGCGCCTGATGTGGCGCGCTTCACGGCGAGGCCGACCTGGTTGAAGGTCTGGAACACGTCGAGGCCCGCGGTCCTAACCGTCGCCGCCAGCGCCTTGGTGTAGGGGCTGTGGCCGTCGCTGCCATCCTGCGCGACGTTGCCGGGCTGCGTAGCGTAGGAGATCAGCGTGCCCTCCGGCGCGCGCATCGGCGCAAGGCCGCCGTCGGAGGATCGCAGGCCGCGTGAGCCAAACGGGTTGTTGCGGCAGGCGTCGAGGATCACGAGGTTGAGGCGCGTGCCCGATCCCTGCATCTGCCGCAGCACGAGGTTGACGTCGGTCATCTGGAAGTCGACATCGGCCTCGCGCGTCGGATTGGCGCCGACGGGCACGAGATAGTTGGAGCCGGCGACCTGCACGCCGTGGCCGGCATAATAGAACAACGCGACGTCGGCGCCCTGGACCTGCCGGCCAAAGCTCTGCACCGCGATGTCCATCGCGGCCTTGTCGAGATCGAGCTGGGCGCGCCCGCCGACCAGCGTGAAGCCGAGCGCGCCAAGCGTCTCCGCCATCAGGCTCGCGTCCTTGGACGGATTGTCGAGCGGCGTGATGTTCTTGTACGCGGAGTTGCCGACAACGAGCGCAATGCGCTTCTCGGCCGAGGCCGGCGCAGCCGCGACAAGCAGGGCCGCGGCCAGCGCCGCCAGCCCCACGACGCGATTGAAAATCCTCGCGCGCATGAAAACCCCCAAAGCGAAAACTCTTCAAGGCAATGACGCCAATCTACCAGCCCGGCGCCCCGGCGAAAAGCGGTGCGACATTCTGTGCAGGGCAGTCGCCTAGGACTGTTAAAGGCCGTCATGGCCGGGACAAGAGCGGCGTTGACCAAGTGATGGGTTTCGAAAGGGCTCTACCACCCTGCGGACCACGCGCGCATGCTGGAATGACGAGGGATGGATCGGTGTTTTGACACGCGCAGGTGTGACGGGGGCGAGGGCGCGAACGCCTACTTCCACGACCGCGTCAGCATCAGCGCCAGACACCCCAGCGCAGTGCTGATGAGGCCCACCATCGCGTAGGACTGCGCGAACACGCCGGTCTGGATGAAGACCTGGCAGGCGATGGCGATGCAGATTGCGGCCAGCAGTAGGCAGGCGCAGCCGACGATGGTCGACAAATAGCGTATCGCGGTTGCGACGGGCCTTGCTGGTGATGCGGGATCGTTCATGCACGGTTACAACGGCGCGGCCCGCGGCGGGTTCCTCCGCCGCGGCGTGTGCGCAAGACCATCAGGCGCGGGCGCAGCAATCGACGAGTGCGCGCCAGATGCGCTTGACTTCGATGGCCCGCTGCAGCTCAAGGACGTGGTTCTCGCTTGCAGGAGAGGAGATGTCCTTCAGGCGTGATTGACGTGGTGCGATCCAGCGCTCGGATATCGGATCGTACCATTTGCCGAGATTGACCAAGTTCGTGTCTCCTCTCTTCGATCCCCCTGGTTTTGACTATCCCATGCGCCTGTTCGTGGTGTTCTGGGTGATGTTGCCGTGCTCGGCCTGCTCGCGAATGTTCTGCTTCTCGTCGTCGCGATGGCCCTTCGTGGTGTCGAGCGGAACTGACGGCGCGCTGCCGGGACCCTTGTGGCTCTGGTTCTCCTCGGGAACAGGCTTGACCGTTTTCGTCAGCGGCTTCGTCATGGGCTTTGACTCCGTCGTTGCCTCACGAGATGCCAACGCACGGGACATTCGCGACGTTCCAACTGGTGGTCTGATGTGATCGGTGCGGCGGCGACGGGAAGGGCTGTCAGCGAAACCGACGTGTCACCATTGCAAGCACGAAAACAGGCTCGCTTCCGTCAAACACGCTGAGCGTCCAGCTGTCGCCGGGGCGCAGCGCATGCTCGACGTCGCGGGAGAGACGGACCGCTTCGCGCCAGGCGGCATCGTCGTCGAGGAGCGTTTCACCGGTCGTGTCGGTATGAGGTTGCTGGCCCTCGAAATGAAAGAAGTACCGCGGCATGTCGGGCAATGCGGATCACGCGAATATGTTCCGGCTGCGCGGATCGTTCTAGCCCGCCGCGCGTCCCAGCACTTCGCGAAAGTGCTTCTTCACCGCGCCGTTGCAGGTGCAGGCGCTCGTCTCGAGCGCCGGCGCATCGAGAATCAGGATGGCACCGCGGCGGGTCGCGAGGATGCGCCTGGCCTTGAACGTCTGGATGACGCGGCTGGCATAGCTGCGGGAGACGCCGAGCATGCCGGCGAGCTGCTCATGGGTGAGGCGGATTTCGTCGCTGCCGATATGCTCCCGGGCCGCGATGATCCATTTCGCCGCGCGTTGCTCGATCGAATGCGCCGCGTTGCAGGCCGCGGTCTGGAGCAGCTGTGCGAACTGGCAGGCTGCGTAGCGCGAAAAACTCTCGTGCAGGCTGGGCGATCGCTGCTGCGCCTGCTCGAGCGCGCGCAGCGGCAGGCGAACCAGCGTGCCGCCGACCTTCACGACGACGCGGGAAAAGGCCAGCGACGGACTGCGGCCTGCGGAAAGGCCGACCCCGCCCTCGCTGCCCACCAGGAGACTTTCGACCTCGCGGTCATCCTCAACCGGCACCGCGAACGATACGAACGCAGGGCCGCAGGGGAAGTGGACGACGGAGATGCCGTCACCAGCGTGATGCAGAACGTGGTTCGCGGCGACCTCGACCGATTGCAGATGCGGAGCGAGCAGCTCGAAATCCTGGGCGCTGAGCGTTCGCAGCAGATCGTTCCTGGGCCGGCCGGTCACGCTTCTTGTCTCTGGCTCTTCGTTGGGCTGGGAATCGGCGTCTCTGGGAAAAACCCTACGTTTCCGCGCAGGAACCGACAGTTCCAAAGTGAACACAAGTGTTTGCGGGAAACCGAAAAGTTCGCAGCAGCGAGGCGTCGCGCCGTCCAGCGTTGCCCGCAGGACACGCTGCGAACTTTGTTCTCATCCGGAGAACTACGGAATTTCCAAATGAGCCAGCGCGTGTGAGGTGCCGCAGGCCCTTATCGGAGACGGATCTGGCGTTCGGCCGGGCGGCTTTGGGCCACCTGCTTGCGGTAAGCATCGATCGCCTTGTTGGCGAGCACCAACTGCCGGCGCTCACCTTTCCTGACCTGCGCTTCGATGGCATCCAGGATGGTGTTCGCGGTCTCGTCCGGAGGTCCGAGCTCGCCGCTCTGCTCCAGGAAGCTCCAGGCGATGAAGAATGCGCTTTCGACGGTGCAACGAATGGACATGCGCTGCCAACGCGGTGTGGCCGCAGCCGTTCCGCGCGCAGCGACGTGCTTCCAGTGAGCGGGCAGGGTTCGCGCTATTTCAGCGAGGTGCTGATCGAGCCGAATTTCAACTTCAACGACGAGCCGAGATTGTTGATCACGGCGATGATCGCGAGCGCGATGCCGGCTGCGATCAGGCCGTACTCGATCGCAGTAGCGCCGGTTTCATCGGCCAGGAAGGCGGATGGTCTGCATGGCCCCACCAGAATTCCAACGACAAAGCTGGCGAGGACTTTAATTCGCTGCGTGCCGGTTTCCCTATTTGGAACCGGGGCTTGCGTCAATTTCGGGTTAATTCGGCGGAGGAAAACGCGGCGGCGAGACTTCGCCCCGCCGCCAAGCCTGTCTGGATTTTCCCGCGCGTCAGTTCTTCAGCACGATGCGGCCGACGACCTTGCCGGCGCGCAGTTCGTCGATCCATTTCTGGACGTCGCCCATCGGCTCCTCGCGCATCGGCGTCGGCTTGATCTTGCCGGCGCGGGCAAGCGCCATCAGCTCCTGGGCCTCGGTGAGCGTGCCGACCATGAAGCCTTCGATGGTCATGCGCTTGTAGACCCATTGCACCATCGGCAGCGTGAACTGGCCGCCCATCAGGCCGGACACCACGATCTTGCCGCCGCGTGCGGCGACGGCCACCGCAAACGCCATCGATTTCTCGTTGCCGGCGAAGTCGACGATCTCGTCGAAGCCGCCCTCGGTCTCTTTCAGGATGCGCTTGATCACGTCGGGCTCGGACGGATCGTAGGCGCCGGCTGCGCCGTTCTTCAGCGCGGTGTCGCGCGCTGCCGGCGAGAGATCGGCGACCGTGATCGGCTGCTTGAACATCGCCTGCGCAAATGACAGGCCCATCATGCCGACGCCGCCCAGCCCGATCAGCAGCAGATTGCGCTGGCGCGGACGGTCGACCAGGCGCTTGAGCGCGCCATAGGCAGTCACGCCGGAGCACATCAGCGTGGCGGCCTGGTTGACGGGCAGGGGATCGTAGTCGAGCAGGTACTTTGCGTCGGGCACCAACACGTGGGTGGCGAAGCCGCCGTCCATGGAGACGCCGAGGAAGCGCTGTTTCGCACAAAGATTCTCGTCGCCATTGGCGCAGTCGCGGCACTGGCCGCAGCCGATCCACGGGAAGACCGCCTTCTTCGCTCCGACCAGGCCGGCCGGCACGTCAGGGCCGACTTCGTCGACCACGCCCGCGATCTCGTGGCCGAGCGTGAACGGCAGCGTCATGCCGCGCGTGGTGTCGAGCTTCTTGCCGCCGCCGAGATCGGCATAGCCGTCCTGGATGTGCAGGTCGGAATGGCAGAGGCCGCAGCGCTCGATGCGCACCAGCACCTCGCGGCCTTGCGGCTTCGGCGTGTCGACGATGGTCTCGCACAAGGGCGCATCGAACTTGACCAGGGACTGCCGACGCATCAACGCCATATTCCTTCCTCCGAAATTCCTGTTATCCAGCTTGCTTTCGTATATCCGCCAATTCACGCGCCATGGCAACAAAGCCTGATATTGGAATGGTCTCGGCACGCCGCGTCGCATCGACACCTGCGGCCGCGGCAAGGCGAGCGGGATCCGCTTGAAGCGATTTCAGGCTTTGCCGCAGCATTTTTCGGCGCTGCCCGAAAGCGGCGGCTGCAACCTGTTCGAGCAGCTTGCGATCACAAGGCAGGGGCTCTGCGCGCGGCACCAGCCGCACGACGGAGGAGGTGACCTTCGGCGGCGGCACGAAGGCCGACGGCGAAATGTCGAACAGGATTTTTGTCTCGCAGCGCCAGTTGGCGAGCACGCCGAGGCGACCATAGGCCTCCTCGTCCTCGCGCGCGACGATGCGCTCGCCGACCTCGCGCTGGAACATCAGGACCATCATGTCGTACCAGGGCGGCCAGGGGTCGGTCGTGAGCCAGCCGATCAGGAGCTGGGTCGCGATGTTGTAGGGCAGGTTCGCGACGATCTTTGCTCTTTCGCCATTGAGCAGCGGACGCGGGTCGAAGGTCATGGCATCGCCATGCACGATCTCGAGCCGGCCGGGATAGTGCGTGGAAATGTCCTCTAACGCAGGGATCGCGCGCTCGTCATGCTCGATGGCGATGACGCGTTTGGCGCCGAGCGCGAGCAACGCGCGCGTCAACCCGCCCGGGCCGGGACCGATCTCGACGATGGTGGAGTCCTCGAGCGGCGCGGCGGCACGCGCGATGCGCGCGGTGAGATTGAGGTCGAGCAGGAAGTTCTGCCCCAGCGATTTGCGTGCCGACAGTGCGTGCTGGCGAATGACCTCGCGAAGCGGCGGGAGGTCGTCGATCGCGCCCATCAGCTTTGCGCAGCCGCCATGCGGCTTGCGAGCTTGAGCGCAGCGATCAGGCTTGCCGGATTGGCCTTGGCCGTGCCGGCGATGTCGAAGGCGGTGCCGTGATCGGGCGAGGTGCGGATGAAGGGCAGGCCGAGCGTGACATTGACCGCGTCGTCGAAGGCGACCGTCTTGATCGGGATCAGCGCCTGGTCGTGATACATGCAGACCGCGCAGTCATAGGTCGCGCGCGCCGCCTCGTGGAACATGGTGTCGGCAGGGAGCGGTCCCTTCGCCTCGATGCCGTCCTTGCGCAGAACCTTGAGCGCTGGCGCAATCACGGTCTGCTCCTCGTGGCCGATCGAGCCGTCCTCTCCGGCATGCGGGTTGAGGCCGGAGATCGCGATGCGCGGCCTTTCGATGCCGAAGCGGGATTTCAGCTCGGTCGTGACGATGCGCACGGTCGAGACAATGAGCTCGCTGGTGAGCTGGGCCAGCGCATCGCGCAAGGAGACGTGGATGGTCACGGGCACCACGGCGAGCCGCGGCGACCACAGCATCATCACCGGCTGCGGCACGCGGCCGTTCTCTGCGGCAAGCTCGGCGAGGTATTCGGTGTGCCCGGGATGGCGGAAGCCTGAGCGGTAGAGCACGCTCTTGGCGATCGGGTTGGTGACGACGGCGCTGGCGCGGCCTTCACGGACATCGGTGACCGCCTGCCGGATCGAGGTGAGCGCGGCCGGTGCGCTCGCGTCATCGGGCTTGCCGGGCTCGGCTGTCGCACTCTCACCCGTTGCGACCACGGGCAGGGCCTCGGTGAAGGCGGCTGCAGCCTCGCCGGCGCTTACCGAGGCAATCCGGATATCGGCGCCGAGGGCCTTGGCGCGGCGGGCGACGAAGGCCTCGTCGCCGAGCAGATAGAAGGCGGGCAGGTTCAGTTCGCGGCGTCTGAGCCAGGCTGCGATCGTGATGTCGGGGCCGATGCCGGCGGGCTCTCCCAGGGTCAGGGCGAGGGGCTTCGAAGGCTTGATGGAAGGTTCTAAGGCGAAGTTGGCCATCAGCGGTTGCGATATTCGATCATCGCCGCTTTCCGGAGATCATCGAGATAGGCCTTCTGGGTCTTCTCGTATTTCTCCGAATACATCTTCTCGCGGACCTCGCGCTTTTTCGGCGTGTCGATCATGGTCGGCTTGCGCGAGCACAGCACGACCATCTCGATGCCCGCCTTGGTGACCTCCGGCGCGGTCAGGTGGCCGATCTGGGTGTCGTCGAGCACCTTGCGAAGCGCCTCGGGCAGTTCCGCGGTGGTCTTGGTGACGGTGTCGCGGATGGTGGCGTTCGGCGTCGAGCGGAACAGCGAATTGGCTTCCTCGCAGCTTCCGACACGCGAGCGATAGCTCTCGGCTTCCTTCTGCCGCGTCTCCAGGAACGCCGGGGACGAGCCGCGCGGCACGATCAGCACGATCGGCTGCATCTTGTACTCGGTGCCCTCGATCTGGAGCTTGTCGCCGGTCTGGGCCTGCACGGCCTGCGCGACGTCGCGCTCGCCGACCATCAGCTTCTCCTTGAAGCGTCCGCGTACGAGGCTGGTCCAGACCATCTCGGCCTTCATGCGGCCCTTCAGCGTCTCGGGGCGGACGCCCTTGACCTCGAGCGACTTGGTGAGCTGATCCGGCGTGATTCGCATGCGCTGCGCCATGCCCTCGTAGGACTGGTTGATGTCGGAGATGCCGGGGTCGACGCCGTATTTCTTGCCTTCCTTGAGCTTCACCTTGTCGTCGATCAGCTCGTTGATGACGTCCTGGCGGCTGGGGGTCTTCTGCGTGGTCAGCTGGTCGAGCTTGGAGCGCTGCTCGATGTCGAAATCGGTGATCGGGTCGCCGTTGACCATCACGACGATGTTCTGCGCGCGCGACGGCGCGGGCAGGCCGGTGAGGATCAACCCGGCACCGATGGCGAGGAGGAGGCGAAAAACAGGCAATTGGGTCGTCATGATTATCGCTCGCATGTCAGCCGGGATGAGCTCGCTCTCGGGAGAGCCCGGCCGTCATTTCAGACGGTTCATTGGTAGCCGGCGGACGAGCTGGACCCGGTCGAGGTCGCCAGCGTGCGCAGGCCGATCTGGAACATGAACGCGTGGTTCAGCACGGGCGGCGCCGTGCCCGCAGAGTAACTATACGAAGTTACATAGTTCACGCCGAGCACGAAGCAATCGTCGACATAGCCCGCTCCGAGCACATACTGGTTGAGCTTGTTGGCCTCGAGGTCCCAGCGCGCCGAGCCGGTCACCACCCAATTGGCCGCGACCTTGATCGAGCCCGAGGTCAGGATGCCCTCGCGCCGCGTCAGATAGCCGAGCTCCGGCTGCTCGGCGTAATTGCCGTACATCATGCTGACCGACCAGCGATTGAAGTTGGCGCGGCCTTCCGCCTCGAAGCGCTGCACGTTCCAGGTCTGCTCGTCCATGCGGGAGCGGACGCTGAACGTGTAGGTGCTGTTGGGTGAGTAGCTGGCGCTCGCCACGTAATCCGAGCGCGGCTTGTCGAGGCCGGAATCAAGGCCGGTGTTGATGGTGTCCTGGACCGTGTAGGAGTTCAGGCCGAACAGCTGGTAGGACTGGCCGAACAGCACTTTGACGGCGCCGCCCTTGTCGAACTGCGTGGTGGACTGCACGCCGACATTGGCGCGGCCGCCGCCCTCGACGCGGTCGTAACCGGAGAACTTGTCGACGCTGAACAGGTTCGAGGTGTCGAACACCATGCTCTGGGCGTCCTCGTTCGGGAACCTGCCGGCGTAGGTCTCGTTCGGCCGGATGATGATCTGCGCGATCGGCTCGATGGTGGTCGAGCCCCAGGGCTGAACGTTGATGAAGGGATAGCGGTATTCGAGGCCGACCGTCGGCATCAGGCGGAACGCCTGAGTGTCGCCGACCGGCAGGTAGTTCGACACGCCCGGCTGGTTGGAGATCGAGGCGTTGACCGCGTCGGCGCGGAGGATGGCGAACGGCGTCCAGATCTCGCCGAACGGGTCGGTGAAGGACTTGCGCCACTGCGCTTCCGCCGTGAGGCGGGTGTAGGTGCCGGGGACGCCGCGCAGCAGGCACTGCGACGGCGTGCGCGCGAGCGGATCGGCCGACGTCGTCGTGCACAGGCTGGCGGTATTGGCGAGCGTGGTGATCGGATCGAACACCGCGGTGTCACGCGACAGGTTCGTGAAGTTGGTCTTGTAGCTGAACTCGCCGCCGAACACCGGATAGTTGAGCACGTTCGAATAGTCGATCACGGGATAGACGATCGGCACCTGGCTCTGGTTACCCGAATAGCTCAGCCAGTACATCGTGCGCGCATCGAAGAAGCTGCGATTGCCGACGCCGGTCAGATAGAGCTGCGACAATGCGTCGGTCGGCAGATACAGGAACGAGCCCAGCGGATCGCGGTATTGCGACAAGCGGTAGTCCGAGAAGAAGTAGTAGTCGGACATGACGACGCCGTCCCAGCCCCAGACCCACTTGTCGTTCAGCGCGAACTGACCCTTGGTGTCGACGGCGCCGCGGAACTGGCGGTCGCCGGGCTGGCCGGCGAGTGCGCCGGGGTCGAGCTGGTCGATGCCGTAGACGCGGATCTGGTAGGCGCCGTCCATCAGGCGCTGGCGGTACTCGGCCTGGAACAGCACGCCCTGCTTTGAGGTGATGCGCGGGCTGAAGGTCATGTCCATATCGGGTGCGATCGCCCAGTAGAACGGAACTTCGACGCCGTAGCCGAACGGCGTGTTCGACGTGAAGCCCGGCATCAGGAAACCGGTCTTGCGCTTCACGGTCGGGTCGGGCGTCGAGAAATAGGGCATGTAGGCGATCGGCACGCCGAAGAATTCGAGCTGTGCCGTCTCGAAATACAGCATCTTCTCCTGCTGGTCGTGGATGATGCGGGCACCCTTGACCTGCCACAGCGGCGGCTTCTTCGGATCGTCCTTACACGGCGCGCAGGCCGTGTAGACGCCGTTCTCGAACACCGTGTAGTTGCCGCTGGAGCGGTCGGCGCGGCTCGCGGCCATGCGGGTCTGGTCGGCGGTGTCCACGCGCAGCGAATCGACGAAACCGTCGCGGTAGTCGTCGGAGAGATCCAGGATCTCGGCATAGGTGATCTTGCCGTCGGCATCCGTCATGCGGACGTTGCCTTCGGCATGCAGCCGCTTGGTCTTCTGGTCGTAGATGACCTTGTCGGCCTCGACGCTGGTGCCGTTGTAGAACAGCTGGACGTTACCGACCGCGGAGACGCGCGAATTGTTGTAGTCGTAGTCGACCTCGGTCGCCTGAACCAGCATCTGGTTGTCGTTGGCGACCCTCGGCGGCTTCGGACGCGGCGGCAGCGGATTGTAGGTGAAGCTCTGAGCGGAGGCCGGCGTCACGGCGGCAACATCCATCAGCCCGCCGAGCGACGCCACGGCGGCGACAGCCAGCAGGAGCCTGCGAATGGACAAGCCGAATCCGTTCGCGCGCACCACAGTACGCCGCGTCAAGCGAGACACGAGCCCTCGATGGACGGCAGTCACTAACCGTCCTCCTGATACAACAAGGCCAAAAAGCCGGTGAGGCCGCCCACCACCGCGGGCAACCACGCCGCAGCGATCGGATGCATCAACTCAGCCTTGCTCAAGTCTTCAGTCACTTTCGACAGAACGTAGAGCAGAAAGCCTGCGCCCACGCCACTCAAAACCATCTTCTGCACGCCGCCCATCCGGAAGAAGCGCAACGACACCGAAGCCGCCAGCATCACCATAGCGGCCAGCAAAAACGGCTGTGCCAGGAGCTTGTGATACTGGAGTCGATAGCCGGCTGTCGCGAACCCCGAGCTCTCGGAGGAGCGGATGTAGCTCGGTAGTTGCCAAAAAGACACAGTCTCGGGTGTGGAAAAGCTGTTGCGGATCTGGGCTTCGGTCAGCGTCGTCGGAATCTCCAACGTCGCCTGGTCGATCGGCGGCGAATCCAGCGAGAAGCGGCGCACCGATTTGAACTGCCAGTGACCGGATTCCAGCGCCGCCTCGCGCGCCTCGATCCGTTCCTTGAAATGCCAGTCCGTATCGAATCGGAACAGGGTCAGGCCGGTCAGCCGTACGCCCTGCTGCTCGCTGCGCGCCGCGTTGATGATGACCTGGCCGTCATTGGTGACCTGGTTGAGCCAGAAGCCGGAGGCGTCCTGGATGCCGCCGCCGGGGGCCGAGCCGAACAGCTCGGCTTCCATGCGCTTGGACAGCTCGCGCAGGTTCGCCGACATCGGATTGTAGGCGACGGTGGCGATCACCCCGATCAGGAGTGCGCTGCCGAGGGCCGGCGAGATGAATTGCCATGCGGAGATGCCGGCGGCGCGCGCGACCACGAGCTCGAGCCGGCGGGAGAGGGCGAGATAGCAGGTCATGGCGCCGATCAGCATGCAGAACGGCGTCAGCTTCTCGAGCAATTGCGGGACCCGGAACAGCGAAGTCTCGGCCACCATGATCGCGGAGGCGGATGCGAGCCCTGAGGTCTTGCGCACCATCTCGATGTAGTCGACCAGCACCAGCAGCAGGAAGATGCTCGCGAACACGCCGAGCGCCGCGACCACGAAGCGTCCGGCGAAATAGCGCCCGAGGGTGTTGGTGAGCATGCTCATGCGGCGGCCGGCCGTCCGAACAGCCGCGCGATACGCGCGTTCGACCTGTTGATGGCCTCGATGAGGCGGGGCGGCGGCTCGACCACGATGCCGCCGATGATCATCCACAGCCCGACGCCGATGGCGCCCAAAACCATCGCGTATTGGAACAGCACCGGGCCCGGCGACTTCACCGCCATCACCGAGCAGGCGAATCCCGCCATGCGCAGGCCGAACACGGCGATCACGGAGCCGCCGATCGAGAAGTTGCGGCTCTGGCGCGTGGTGCGCGGCGCGCCGAGGAAGGCGAAGGTCAAAACGGCAAAGGCGAAGGGATAGATCGGCGCCAGCAGGCTGTCGTGCAGAGCCGAGCGGAACTGGCCGGGAATCTGCTTGTAGACCGGATCGTCCTCGGACGGGGAGAACAGCTCCCAGAGATAGCGCTCGCGGATGCCGAGGGTGACGTCGTGACCCTGGCCCGAGAACTTCGACATGTCGAAGCCGTAGCGGCCGAACGCCACCAACGCGGGATCGCGCTTGCCGGCCTCGAAGCGCTGGAGATTGCCGTCCTTGAGCACCAGGAACGAGCCGTTGTCGTTCTTCACGACCTCGCCATGCTCGGCGACGATCGAGACGCGCTCGTTGGGATCGCGGCGATCGTCGATGAATATCCCGGCGAGGATGCCGCCGGGCTGGCGTTCGCGGATCCGGATCGTGAGGTTCTTGTCGAGCTGGGCGAAGCGGCCGGGCTGGAGGATGTTGGTGAGCACGTCGGCGGTGATCTCGGCGTCCCACTGCTTGATCCGCCGCATGCCGTCGGGGGCCAGGTAGGCCGCGATGAAGGCGACGAGCAGCGCCACGACACAGGTGGCGTAGAAGAACGGATAGAACAGCCGGAACGGCGAGAAGCCGGCGGCATTCATCACGATGATCTCGGAATCGGTCGCGAGCTTGTTCAGCGTGTGCGAGATCGCGATCATCAGCGCGATCGGCGAGATGATCAGGACCAGCGCCGGCACGACGAGGCTGGTGATGCCGAGGAAGGTCAGGATGGTCTGACCCTGGCTCGTCATCAGGTCGATGCCGCGCAACGCCTGCGTAATCCAGATCACGCCGGTGAGGCTGACCAGGACCATCGCAAACGACGCTAGCGTCGTGCGGAAGATATACCTATCGATTGACCCCATGCGCTACCGCACGAATCCCCACCAGCGCCCCAATGCAGGCCGGAAGTCCGGCTGCCCAACCAATCCCCGATCAGGGGATCCCCAAGGTCGGCCAACCACCTCTACCACCGGCTTACTCTCTCACTACCATCCCTTTGATCCATCAACAAAATGGCTGCCCCGTGGCACCGTCAATATATGGTTAATATTTCCCTCGTTGTGGCCCGGCGGCCACGGGGGTGCTTGGCAGCCACCGGGCCGGTGGCCCATAGTGGGGAAAGTCCAGTGAATCGTCGTTCAGCTCCGGCCCGAGGCCGGGTCCGTCGAGCGGCGAAAAGCCCGATGTTTTGAAGGAGTTACCCATGTCCGATGCCATCAAGGTCGGCTTTGTTCCGTTGTCTGCTGCCGCCCGTGGCATCCTGGTCGTGTTCTGCGACGACACTTTGAAGCTCGGCCCGGCGACGGCCAAGGCGCTCGGCGGCGCCACTGAGCTGGTCAAGCGGGCGGCCTCCGCCGCCGGGTTCAAAGGCAAAAGCGGCGCCGCGCTGGACATCCTGGCACCGGAGGGGGTGAAGGCCACCCGCCTCGTTGTGATCGGCGCCGGCAAGGCGGCGAGCCTGAAGGCGAACGACTTCCTCAAATTCGGCGGCGTGGCGGCGAGCAAGCTTTCGGCCGCGGCCGCTGCCATGACCATCGTCGCGGAACTGCCCAATGGCGCGATGACCAGCGAGCAGGCGGTTGCGATCGCCTCGGGCCTGCGGCTGCGCGCCTACAAGTTCGATCGCTACAAGACGAAAAAGAAAGACGGCGAGGAGGGCGGCTTGCGCGCCGACGTCTCGCTTGCGGTCGGCGATGCCATCGCGGCGAAGAAGGCGTTTGCCTCGGCCGGCCATGTCGTCGACGGCGTGATCATCGCGCGCGACCTCGTCAACGAGCCGCCGAACGTGCTTTTCCCCGAGGAGTTCGCGCGCCGCGCGGCCCTGCTCCGCAAGCTCGGCGTCAAGGTCGAGGTGCTCGATGTCAAGGCGATGGACAAGCTCGGCATGGGCGCGCTGCTCGGTGTCGGCCAGGGCTCGACGCGGCCGAGCCGCACCGTGATCATGCGCTGGGACGGTGGCAAGAAGGGCGAGGCGCCGGTCGCCTTCGTCGGCAAGGGCGTCTGCTTCGACACCGGCGGCATTTCGATCAAGCCGGCCGGCAGCATGGAGGACATGAAGGGTGACATGGGCGGGGCCGCCTGCGTCGTCGGCCTGATGCACGCGCTCGCCGCGCGCAAGGCCAAGGCCAACGTGGTCGGCGCCATCGGCCTCGTCGAGAACATGCCCGACGGCAATGCGCAGCGGCCGGGCGACATCGTCACCTCGATGTCCGGCCAGACCATCGAGATCATCAACACCGACGCCGAAGGCCGCCTCGTGCTGGCCGACGTGCTCTGGTACGTGGCGAAAAAGACCAAGCCGAAATTCATGGTGGATCTGGCGACGCTGACCGGCGCGATCATGGTCGCGCTCGGCACCGAGCATGCCGGCATGTTCTCCAACAATGACGAGCTCGCCGACCGTCTGCTCGCGGCCGGCATCGAGAGCGGGGAGAAGGTCTGGCGCATGCCGCTCGGCCCCGAATACGACAAGCTGATCGATTCCCAGTTCGCCGACATGAAGAACACCGGCGGCCGCCATGGCGGCTCGATCACCGCGGCGCAGTTCCTGCAGCGCTTCGTCGACGGCACTCCCTGGGCGCATCTCGACATCGCCGGCACCGCGATGGGCGCGCCGAAGACCGACATCAACCAGAGTTGGGGAAGCGGCTATGGTGTCCGTTTGCTCGACCGTCTGGTCGCCGACCACTACGAGCGCAAATGATCTGAGATGACCGAAGTGCTTTTCTACCATCTGCAAAACATGACGGTGGAGAGCGTGTTGCCGCCGCTTCTCGAGAAATCGCTCGAGCGCGGCTGGCGCGTCGTGGTGCAGTCGACCTCGCCGGAGCGCGCCGACGCGCTCGACGCGCATTTATGGACCTATCGCGACGATTCCTTCCTGCCGCACGCGACATGGCGCGTGAACGATGCCGCCGATCAGCCGATCGTGCTGGCGATCGAGGAGGACAATCCCAACGGCGCCAATGTCCGCTTCCTGGTCGACAACGCCGCGCTGCCGCAGGACGCGCAGGGCTATGAGCGCATGGTGCTGCTGTTCAACGGCGACGATCCGGACGCGCTGGCGTTTGCCCGGAGCGCCTGGACGGATTGCAAGGCGCGGGGATTTGATGTCACCTATTGGCAGGCCGACGAACGGGGCCGTTGGCAGCGCCGGAATTAGCGATCGTTTCCAATTAATGATAATTTGCACTTTTCGGGCGATGCTGGCTTTTGTCACCTTCGTGCCGCAAAGTGATGTTGGGACAATCGCTTAGGGCCGGTCCTTCATGCGGGGAATTTAGTTTATCGTGCGACATCAAAAGCTTCCCAGCTCGCTCATAGTTGCGTTGGCTGCCGTAGCACCGCTGCTCGCGGGCTGCTCGGGGACCGATCTGTTGTCCAAGGATGCCCAGTGGTTCAACACGCCGAGCCGCCTGTTCATCAAGAGCATCTCAATCGAATCGCCGCCGTTGACCCCCGACAAGCCCGTGACGGCCGGGGATCTGGTCAGCGCCGACGGCGCCTGTCCCGGCATGACGCCGCCCCCCGGGCCGGCTGACGCCAATGCTTCGACGACGGCGCCGGCGCCCATGGGCGGCACGGTCGCGCTCGGTCACACCGAATGCGACGTGGTGCGCGGCATCGGCGCGCCCTCGACCGTCAATCTCTCCAGTGATGCCGCCGGCCGGCGCGTTGCCGTGGTCACCTGGAGCACCGGTCCGCGCGCGGGCATCTACACCTTCACGTCCGGCCGCCTGTCCTCGATCGAGGGCACGCCGGAAGCGCCTGTCATGCCGAAGGCGACCAAGCCGAAGCCGAAGAAGAAGTCGGCGTAAGGCGAACTCTCGTGCCCCGGACGCGCTGCAGCGCCACCAGCGCGTTCACGCGCGTCTTCGACGCGCCATCAGCGCGTTCACGCGCGTCTTCCACGCATTATGCGCTGCTGCGCCGAGCCGAGACCTGGTCTCTCTCGATCCAGTCTCTCTCGGTCATGGGCCCCCGGCTCAGTAGCGCACCACTATCGTGCTGCGCTACGTCCGGGCACGAGAGCAACGATCCAGGTTTGCGTACTCATCTGTGGACGCCCCGCCAGATGCAAGCGGTTTTTGAGGAAGATTGGCACGTAGTCGGATGCTGCCATCTGTCC